>NZ_PSUG01000004.1:51039-94623 GCF_002931755.1 Rathayibacter sp. AY2B3
GTCGAGCGCGAGTGCGACGACTTCTGCACACTCGCGGGGGCGCCCGAGTGGCTGCTCGTCGAGTCTCCGAGAGTTGTCGTAGTCGAGCGCGAGTGCGACAACTCCTGCGCACTCGCGAGTGCGACGACTTCTGCACACTCGCGGGAGTGGGCGAGGAGCGCGCGCCCGCGAGTGGGCGCGCACCCGCGAAGGGCCTCACACAGGAGCCGCGGCAGAATGTGGACATGCGCAGCCTCGAAGTCCTCCTCGATCCGGAGTCGGAGGCTCGCGTCCGCAGCCAGTGGGAGGCGCTCGAGGCGGCCGGCATCCCGAGCCTCGCGCTGCACACGTCGGCCAGCAACCGCCCGCACCTCACCCTGGTCGCCGGGCCCGAGCTGACCGCCCCGGAGCCGGGCGCGCTCGGTCCGCTGCCGGCGACGGCCGACCTGGGCGCCGTCCTCCTCTTCCCGCACGCCGGGCGCTTCGTCCTCGCCTGGGGAGTGGTCCGCTCGCCCGCCCTCGACGCTCTGCACGACCGCGCCACGCGCCTCGTTCCGGGCGGCGTCGACACCTCGCTGCCGAGCGCCTGGACGCCGCACATGAGCGTCTCGCGGCGCCTCCGCGCCGAGCAGCTCGGCGACGCCGTACCCGTCCTCGGGGAGCCGGTCACCGTCGGCCTCGCGGGCGTCCGCTTCTGGGACGGCGACTCGCGCACCCTCACCGACCTCTGAGCCGGACGCCGCAGAAGCGCCCGACGTTCCCTGCAGCAGCCTCCCCAGCCCCCTCCCTCCAGCCCTTCTCCACCGTTCCGCGGACCCCCGGGGCCGCGTCGGAGGCGGCGGGTAGAGTTCCCCGGGTGACAGAGCCCACCGCGACAGCCCTCCCCGCCCCGCCGCTCGCCGACCCCTCGGCGGAGTCCCGCGGCGGCGTCCGGAGCGACGCGGCGAGCGGCGCCCCGGGATCCGGATCCTCCGAGGCGCAGGCGATCCTCGAGAAGGTCTTCGGCTACGGCTCGTTCCGCGGCGAGCAGCAGGCCATCGTCGAGCAGGTCATCGGAGGCGGCGACGCCGTCGTCCTGATGCCCACCGGCGGCGGCAAGTCCCTCTGCTACCAGATCCCCGCCATCGTGCGGCCCGGCACCGGCGTGGTCGTGTCCCCGCTCATCGCACTGATGCAGGACCAGGTCGACGCCCTCCGCGCGAACGGCGTCCGCGCCGAGTTCCTCAACTCCACCCAGGACGCGGGCGAGCGCGGCCGCGTCGAGCGCGCCTACCTCGACGGCGAGCTCGACCTGCTCTACGTCGCCCCGGAGCGCCTGGGCAGCGAGGGCATGAAGCAGTTCCTCGCCCGGGGCCGGATCGCCCTCTTCGCCATCGACGAGGCCCACTGCGTCAGCCAGTGGGGCCACGACTTCCGCCCCGACTACCTCGCACTGGGCGAGCTCGCCGAGCGCTGGCCCGACGTCCCGCGCATCGCCCTCACCGCGACCGCCACCGAGGCGACCCACCGCGAGATCACCTCGCGCCTGCACCTCGGCGCGGCCCGCCACTTCGTCTCGAGCTTCGACCGCCCGAACATCCAGTACCGGATCGTCAACAAGGTCGAGCCGCGCAAGCAGCTGATCGACTTCCTGCGGCGCGAGCACGCGCACGACGCGGGCATCGTCTACGCCCTCTCGCGCAAGAGCGTCGAGGCGACGGCCGAGGCGCTGCGCTCGGCGGGCTTCGACGCCGTCGCGTACCACGCGGGCCTCGACTCGCGGGTGCGCGCCGCCGCCCAGTCGCGGTTCCTCCGCGAGGAGGGCGTCATCGTCTGCGCGACGATCGCCTTCGGCATGGGGATCGACAAGCCGGACGTGCGGTTCGTCGCGCACATCGACCTGCCCAAGTCGGTCGAGGGCTACTACCAGGAGACGGGTCGCGCCGGCCGCGACGGACTGCCCTCCACCGCCTGGCTCGCCTACGGCCTGCAGGACGTGGTGCAGCAGCGCCGGATGATCGACGAGTCGCCGGGAGACCTGGCGCACCGTCGGCGGATGTCCGCGCACCTCGACGCGATGCTCGCGCTCTCCGAGACGGTCCAGTGCCGCCGGGTGAACCTGCTCGCCTACTTCGGCCAGGAGAGCACGGCCTGCGGCAACTGCGACACCTGCCTCGAGCCGCCCGCCTCCTGGGACGGCACCGTCGCGGCGCAGAAGTTCCTGTCGACGGTCGTCCGCCTCAAGCGCGAGCGCAACCAGCAGTTCGGCGCCGGGCACATCATCGACGTCCTCCGCGGCAAGACCACGCCGCGCACCACCCAGCACCAGCACGACGGCCTGGCCAGCTGGGGCATCGGCGCCGATCTCAGCGACACCCAGTGGCGCGGAGTCGCCCGCCAGCTCCTCGCGCAGGGCCTCCTCGGCGTGAACGACGACGGCTTCGGCACGCTCGTGCTCACGCCCGCGTCCGGCTCCGTCCTCAGCGGCGAGCGCAAGGTCGAGCTGCGGCAGGAGCCGGAGAAGCCGGCCCGCTCCAGCGGATCCTCCCGCTCCGGGCGGTCCACCGTCGCCGAGCTGTCGGGTGAGGCTCAGCCGCTGTTCGAGCGGCTCCGGGAGTGGCGCGCCGCGCAGGCCCGCGCGCAGGCGGTCCCGGCCTACATCGTCTTCAACGACGCGACCCTCCGCGAGATCGCGACGGCCGAGCCGGCGACGATGGACGCGCTCAGCATCATCGGCGGCGTCGGCCAGAAGAAGCTGCTCACCTACGGAGAGGCCGTGCTCGCCGTCGTCGCGGGGGAGAGCCCCGAGATCGCCGTCCCGGAACCCGGTGAAGAGGCTCCCGCTCCGCGCCGTGCGCCGGCCGCCCGTGGCGGGTCCTCCCGCTCGGGAGGAGCGAAGCCCTCGTTCGGCCGCGAGTCGTCCGGTCCGCCGGTGTCCGCCGCTCAGCCGCCGGAGGACGACTGGGTGCCGCCGGACGAGCCCGACTGGGAACCCGGCTGGGACAGCTACTGATCCGGTCCTGAGACACGGCCGCCGCGCTGTCGGCCGTGGCGGGCGTCCGCCCTTCGTCGGCGGCGAGCGGGATCGTCCTCAGCCGGCGGCGCCCGTCGACGCCATCCACCCGCCGATCAGCGTGCAGCCGAACGAGACCGCCAGACCCGCGACCGGTACCCAGAACGCCAGCCGGCGGCGCACCAGCAGCACGATCGAGACGACGACTGCCGCGAGGAACGGCACCCACACTCCTCCCGCAGCGAGGACCATCCCGCCCTCGATCAGGCCGATGTCGCAGGCGCTCGATCCGCCGCACGAGTCGCTGGCCATCGCGAAGAACAGCCCGAAGAACGACAGAAGCAGCGTCACCGCGGAGGCGACGAGGATCAGGACGATCGTCAGCACCACGTCCCACACGCGGGCGGGGGGCCGGGTCGGGGCCGCCGTGCCCGGCGCATCCGGCGTCCCGGAGCCCGGTACCCGGGTACCCGACGCTCCCGCCGTTCCTGAGGCCGCCGCACCGACAGGAGCTGGGGGGCCGGCCGTGGGCGACGCGGGCACCGGAGGCCGGGCCGGCGGAGGGGGAGGCAGTGGCGGCTCACTCATGACGAGAGACTAGCGATGCGGTGCCCGCGGAGGCGCCCCTTCCTCCGCACCGAGCCGCACCCTCCTCCGCTCCGCACGCCGCCGCCCGGAACCTCCGCGCGCCCCGCCTCCGCCTGGTCGGTTCCGACAACGCGCTTCCGCCTCCACCCGGCGCCGTTTGTGCCCGGGCGACGGAACGTTTCCGCCGCGCCGCCGCGCGTCCTACCGTGCGAGGACCGCCTCCGCTGCCGCACCCGCCGGCGCACGACGCACCGGGAGCGGCCCGAACCGCAGACGGTCGAAGGGACACGAACACCATGGTCAGCACCGCTCCCCACCCCCGCTCCGCCGCCGACGCCGCCGATCGGGCGGCCACCGGACGCACGCGGGCCCGGCGCTCCGGCTCGGGCCCCATCGCGCCCACGCCGCCGGTCGACTCCCTCGGCTCCGAGGTCGACGCGCGCCTGGACGAGGACGGCGCCCCCGCCGTCGACGTCGCCGCCCTCGGGGAGACCCTGCTCGGCGCCTGGCGCGAGCAGCGCCTCGCCAGCCGCGCCCTGACCGCCCGCCCCGAGCTGCACCGCACCGACGGCCTCCCGATGAAGGAGCACCGCCTCCGCGTCTCGGAGCAGATGCGCGTGCTCGCCGCCGAGGGCGGCGTGCACCGCGCCTTCCCGGTCGACCTCGGCGGGGAGGCCGACCACGGCGGGAACATCGCCGGCTTCGAGGAGCTGGTCACCGCCGATCCCTCCCTGCAGATCAAGTCCGGCGTGCAGTGGGGGCTCTTCGGCGCCGCGGTCCTGCACCTGGGCACCCGCCCGCACCACGAGAAGTGGCTGCCGGGGATCATGAGCCTCGAGATCCCGGGCGCCTTCGCGATGACCGAGACCGGGCACGGCTCCGACGTCGCATCGATCGCCACGACCGCCACCTACGAGGACGGCGAGTTCGTGCTGAGGACCCCGTTCCGTGCGGCCTGGAAGGACTACCTCGGCAACGCCGCGGTGGACGGGCGCGCGGCGGTCGTCTTCGCGCAGCTGGTCACCCGGGGCGTGAACCACGGGGTCCACGCCTTCTTCGTCCCGATCCGCGACGAGCAGGGCGCGTTCCTGCCCGGTGTCGGCGGCGAGGACGACGGGCTCAAGGGCGGTCTGAACGGGATCGACAACGGCCGCCTCCACTTCGACGGCGTCCGCGTCCCGCGCGAGAACCTGCTGAACCGCTACGGCGACGTCGCCGCCGACGGCACCTACTCCTCGCCGATCGCGAGCCCGGGCCGCCGCTTCTTCACCATGCTCGGCACGCTCGTGCAGGGCCGCGTCTCGCTCGACGGAGCCTCGGTCGCCGCGGCGAAGATCGCGCTGACGGTCGCCGTCACTTACGGCGACCAGCGCCGCCAGTTCACCGGCGGCGGTGAGCGGGAGGAGGTGCTGCTCGACTACCAGCGGCACCAGCGCCGCCTCCTGCCGCGCCTGGCCACCACCTACGCCGCCGCCTTCGCGCACGAGAAGCTGCTGAGGGCGTTCGACGAGGTCTTCTCCGGCGCGAACGACACCGAGCAGTCGCGGCAGGACCTCGAGACCCTCGCCGCCGGGCTGAAGGCGCTCTCGACCTGGCACGCTCTCGACACGCTGCAGGAGGCGCGCGAGGCCTGCGGAGGCGCGGGCTTCCTCGCGGAGAACCGGCTGACGCAGCTGCGCGCCGACCTCGACGTCTACGCGACCTTCGAGGGCGACAACACCGTGCTCCTCCAGCTGGTCGCCAAGCGCCTGCTGACCGACGTCGGACGCCGCTTCAAGGGCGCCCAGCCCGCGGAGCTGGCGCGGTACGCCGCCTCGCAGGTCGCGGGGGCGACCGTCGACAACTCCGGTCTGCGCCGTCTGGCCCAGGTTGTCGCCGACCGCGGATCGACGGCCCGATCGGTCGGCCAGCTGCGGGAGGACCAGCGCGAGCTGCTCACCAGCCGCGTCGAGAGCATGGTCGCGGGGATCGCCTCACGGCTGCGTCCGGCGTCGAAGCTGCCCGCGGACGAAGCGGCCCGCCTGTTCAACGCGCACCAGAGCGAGCTGATCGAGGCGGCCCGCGCGCACACCGAGCTGCTGCAGTGGGAGGCGTTCACGGAGGCCCTCGCCGGCGTCGAGGACGCGGGCACGCGCACCGTCCTCACGTGGCTCCGCGATCTGTTCGGCCTGGGCCTGATCGAGAAGCACCTCGACTGGTACCTCATCCACGGGCGCCTGTCGTCGCAGCGCGCGGTCGCGGTGACGTCGTACATCGACCGCCTGCTCGCCCGCATCCGCCCGCACGCCGCCGACCTGGTCGCGGCGTTCGGCTACGGGCCCGAGCACGTGCGCGCGGCGATCGCGACCGGCGCGGAGGCGGAGCGCCAGGAGGAGGCGCACGCCTGGTACGAGGCCGCCCGGGCCTCCGGCACCCTCCCCACTCCGGAGAAGCGCCGCTGACCCCCTCCGCGAGATGCCACCTGTGGCGGTCGCCCCCGGCGTGTCGCAATCACAGGTGGCATCTCGCGGGGAGGGGACGGGCAGGGGCGCGTCAGGACGCGAGGAACGCCAGCGCCTGGTCGCGCTCGGCGCGCAGCTCGAGCACGGACTCGTCGATCCGCGCGCGGGAGTGCGCGTCGATCTCGAGCCCCTCGACGATCCGCCACTCGCCGTCGACGGAGCGGACCGGGAACGAGGAGATCAGCCCCTCCTCCACCCCGTAGGAGCCGTCCGACTCGACGGCGGCCGAGGTCCAGGACGTGCCGTCGACCCAGTCCCGCACGTGGTCGATCGCGGCGGAGGCGGCGGACGCGGCCGAGGAGGCCCCCCGGACCTCGATGATCTCGGCGCCGCGCTTGGCGACGCGAGGCTCGAACTCCGTGTGCAGCCACTCGGGGTCGACCAGCTCGGGCACCGGCCGCCCGCCGACGGTGGCGTGCGTCGCGTCGGGGTACTGCGAGGCGGAGTGGTTGCCCCAGATCGCGACGCCCTCGATCGCGTCGACGGGGGCGTCGAGCTTCGCGGCGAGCTGCGCGAGCGCCCGGTTGTGGTCGAGGCGCGTCATCGCGGTGAAGCGGCCGGCGGGGATGTCCGGAGCGCTGCGCCGCGCGATCCAGGCGTTGGTGGGCCGGGTTGCCGACGACCGGCACGGGGATGTCGGAGGCGGCGTGCGCGTTCAGCGCGGCACCCTGGGGTCCGAAGATTTCTGCGTTCGCGTCGAGCAGGTCGGCGCGCTCCATGCCCGCGCTGCGCGGCCGGGCGCCCACGAGGAGGGCGACGCTCGCGCCGTCGAACGCGGCGGCCGCGTCGTCCGTCGCCTCGATCCCGCGGAGGAGGGGGAAGGCGCCGTCCTGCAGCTCGAGCGCCGTGCCCGCGGCCGCGCGGAGGCCGGAGGGGATCTCGAGCAGGTTCAGGCGGACGGGGACGTCCGGCCCGAGGAGCTGACCCGAGGCGATGCGGAACAGGAGCGCGTAGCCGATGGCGCCCCCCGCTCCCGTGACCGTGACCGTGACCGGAGTGCGCTGCTGGTTCATGCGCCGAGCGTATTCCCGCCGGCTGGGGGAGGGGGAGGAGTCAGCCCGACTCCGGGCCGTCGGCGGGCGGCGCCGTCGACCCGCGGAGCACGAGCTTGTTGCGCAGCCGCATGTGCGGCTCGGCCACGCTCCCGCCGTCGATCAGGGTCAGGAGAGCCCGGGCGGCCGCGCGCCCCACGCGGTGCAGCGGCTGCCTCACCGTCGTGAGCGCGGAGACCACGCAGGAGGCGTCGGGCACGTCGTCGTAACCCACGACCGACAGCTGCCCGGGCACCGAGAGGCCCAGCGCCCGGGCCGCCTCGATCACGGCGATGGCGGAGGCGTCGTTCGCGGCGAAGACCGCCGTCGGCCGATCGGGCAGCAGCAGCAGCTCGTGGGCGGCGACGAGGGAGGGGTCGTGCCGGTAGTGGCCGACCCGCACGAGCGCGGGGTCGTAGGGGAGGCCGGCGTCTGCGAGCGCCCGCTGGTACCCCGCGCCGCGCCGGTGCGACGACTCCAGGTCGGGGCGGCCCGCGACGAAGCCGATGCGGCGGTGGCCGAGCCCGATCAGGTGGCTCGTCGCCAGCTGCGCGCCGCCGAAGTCGTCGGTCGCGACCGAGTGCAGCTCGGTCTGCGCGGTCAGCGGATCCACGACCACGAGCGGCAGGTCCGACGAGGGGATCACGCCGGAGGGCGTCACCAGGATCGCTCCCGATACGTGCGCCTCGGTGAAGCGCCGCAGGGACTCCTGCTCCCAGCCCGCCCTGCCCGGGCGGCTCGCCCCGCTGCCGGCGAGGAGGTCGAACCGGGTCCCCCGGAGCGCCGTCGCCACTCCCTGCAGCACCTCCGTGCCGAACGGCTCGAAGTCGCCCAGGAGCACGCCGATGACGCCCGAGCGCTCCGCGCACTCCGTCGTCAGAGCCTCGTGCTCGGCCTCCGCCGTCGCCGCCCCTGCGGACATCCTCGTCCCCTCCCGCCGTCCCCGCCCGGCCGCGGCGGAACGCGGTGATCGCCTCGCTGCGCTGCTCCGGTCGGTTGAGAACACGTCCTTGCAATCGGGTATGTTCCCGGTAACATTGCCCGCAAGACTAGCTGAGGGAAAGCTCAGCAGTCGAGAGCGACAAGTGTCGAGCAGCCTTTCTCCCCTCAGTGCTGAGGGGGTCGAGAGCTGGAGCTCGCGTGGCCACGCTGTGGAAGCCGCCGCGCACGAGCCGTCCGCCACTCTCCGCGCGTCCTGCGCACCAGGCGCGGCCGAACGCCCCTCGGGCTGCGCCGTGCTCCGTCCTCTCGCGGCCTCGAGCCGCGCCACCACTCCGCGCCGTCCGGCGCTCGACCTGATCGGCGACGATGCCGATCGAGTGAGGAACACCATGTCCACGCGACGCACCCCCCGACCCCTCTGGCTCGTCCGCTCGGGCGCCGCTCTCGCCGGCTGCCTGCTCCTGTCCGGCGTCGCCGCCGCGGCCGCGGCCGCCGACACCGAGTACGGATCCGAGGACGTCGACGTGAACGTCAGCATCGAGGAGCTGGAGCAGCCCGGCGCCCTCTCGATGTCGATCGACGGCACCTCCGCCACGCTCGCCGAGGAGGGCTCCACCCCGACGGTGCGCGCCTTCACCGGGCAGCTGCCCGACGTGACCGTGACGGACACCCGGACCGTCGACGAGATCCCGGACGGAGCCGGGTGGTACGTCCTCGGCTCGGCGAGCGCCTTCACCGGCGACGCGGACCAGGAGGACATCTCCTCCGACCACCTCGGCTGGACGCCGGTCCTCGTGGACGGCGGCGAGTCGGGCCTCGTGTCCGAGGGCGACCCGGTCGACACGATCCTCGACGAGGGCGCCGACGCCGTGGGCCTGTTCGACCAGGAGCTGCTGGCGCTGTCGCTCGACTCGCAGGAGACCGCGACGGACGGGTCCTGGACCGTGTCCGCGGGCCTCACCCTGAAGACCGAGGCCGACGTCGCCCCCGGCGACTACTCCTCCGTCCTGACGCTGTCGCTGTTCGAATGACCCCGATGCGCGCAGTCGCCTCCACGGCGATCGGCGCCCTCCTCGCGGCGGGCCTGCTCGCCTCCGGTGCAGCTCCGGCGACCGCGGCCGGCGCGTGGTCGCCGAAGGCCTCGTACACGTCGACGGACCGCGGCGACGGCACCTACTCCGTGCCGCTGCTGAACGCCGACGTGCCCGACGTCAGCGTCGAGCGCGTGCCCGCGTCCGAGAACGACGAGGGCCGCGACATCTACTACATGATCAGCACCACGATGCACCTGAGCCCGGGTGCTCCGATCATGAAGTCCTACGACCTCGTCAACTGGGAGATCGTCAACTACGTCTTCGACCGGCTCGAGATCGGCGACCGCTTCTCGCTCCGCAACGGGCAGAACTCCTACGGCAACGGCCAGTGGGCCTCGTCGCTGAGGTACCACGACGGCCGCTACTACGCGGTCTTCAACACCAACAACCTCGGCGGCTCCTACCTCTACTCGACCGACGACATCGAGGACGGAGCCTGGACCCGCACGGCCCTCGGCCGCGCTTTCCACGACCCGTCGCTCTTCTTCGACGACGCGGACGGCGGCACGCCGTACATCTTCTACGGCTCCGGATCCACCAGCGCCGTGAAGCTGAGCGAGGACCTGACGACCGTCGTCGCCGAGTACCCGAACATCCTCCGCACCTCCGACTACCCGGGGGCCGGCTACCTCGGCGGCCTGTTCGAGGGCGCGCAGGTGCAGTACATCGACGGGCAGTACTACATCGTCATCATCACCTGGCCCTCGGGCCAGGGCCGCCAGGTGGCGCTGTTCCGCTCCTCCGAGCTGCTGGGCCGCTACGCGACCGCCGACGGCAGCAACCCCTACGAGGGCAAGGGCGTGCTGAACTCCAGCGGGTTCGCCCAGGGGAGCCTCGTGCCGATCGCGAAGGAGGACGGCTCGACCGCCTGGCACGGCATGTTCTTCCGCGACAGCTTCCCGACCGGCCGCATCCCCGGGCTCATCCCGGCGACGTGGAAGGACGGCTGGCCGACGTTCGGGACGAACGGCTCGGTGCCGGTGGGCGGGAGCTTCCCGAAGCCGATCCGCCTCAGCCCCGAGGAGGAGCTGTTCGAGCGGCAGAAGAGCATCGTCGTCTCGGACGACTTCGACAACGACGCCCCGGCGAAGGCCTACCAGGACGAGTCGTGGACGATCCCGCCCGCGCCCTCCTACGACGCGTCGCTGCTCGGCGTGCAGCTGCTGCAGAATCCGGGAGCGGAGTCGGGGACGGCGTCGTGGGCCGGCCAGTTCGGCGCGACGCTGTCGGCCGACACGACCGACCCGGCGTCCGGCACCGCCGCGCTCCGCGTGGGCACCCGCACGCTCAACGGCTCCGGCCCGAGCCAGGTGCTCGCGAACACGCTCCAGCGCGGCGTGACGTACACCGTGTCCGCGAAGGTGAAGTACACGACCGGCCCCGCGTCGGTCCGCTTCAACCTCTGCGCCGACTTCGGCGCCGGACCCGTGACGATGGCCTCCGCCGCCGTCGCGCAGGGGCAGTGGACGACGATCACGGGGACCTACACGGTGCCCGAGACCGCGAACGTCGGCAGCGTGAAGTTCGCCGTCGAGACGCCGTGGG
This sequence comes from Rathayibacter sp. AY2B3, assembly GCF_002931755.1. NCBI lineage: Bacteria > Bacillati > Actinomycetota > Actinomycetes > Micrococcales > Microbacteriaceae > Rathayibacter > Rathayibacter sp. AY2B3. The sequence goes on from NZ_PSUG01000004.1 coordinate 61,712, forward strand.
GCAACCCGCAGCCGGCGTCCTCGAGCACCGAGTACCTGCTCGACGACGTCTCGCTCGTCGGCGCCGCTCCCACCCTCGAGCGCCCGACGGCTGCCGAGATCGAGCCGAACGGCTCGACCCTCGCCCTCCCCTGGCAGTGGAACCACGCCCCCGACAACCGCTACTGGTCGCTGACCGAGCGCGAGGGCTGGCTCCGCCTCACCAACGGGAAGGTGCTCAGCGGAACGGCCGCGCACACGCGTCTCTCGGGCTCGCCCGAGATGACGTACCTGGAGGAGGCGCGCAACACGCTCTCCCAGCGCATCGTGGCGCCGAAGCAGTCGGCGGAGGCGGCGTTCGACGTCTCCGGGATGAAGGACGGCGACGTCGCCGGGCTCGCGGCCTACAACCGCGGCTTCGCCTACGTCGCGGTCAAGCGCGAGGACGGCGTGAACACCGTCGGCGTCGTGAACCGCAGCCAGCCGTTCGCGACCACGTTCGACCAGGCGGCCGTCGAGTCCTTCCTCCCCGGCAGCACCGCCGCCCTCGGCGACGCCTCGCAGGTGCGCCTGAAGGCCGACCTCGAGCTCTCGGCTCCGGCCGGACAGCTCTGGACGACCTTCTCGTACAGCCTCGACGGGACGAGCTGGACGAAGCTCGGCAGCCGCGTCGGCCCGCAGACCCTCGACGGTCAGCTCACGCACTTCATGGGCCACCGCCTCGGGCTGTTCAGCTACGCGACGAAGACCGCCGGCGGCCACGTCGACGTCGACGAGTTCCTCCTGAGCGACACCCTCTCCTCGGAGGGGAAGGCGCTCGACCGCTCGCAGCTCGACGCGGCCGTCGCTCACGCGGCGACGCTCCGCTCCGACGACTACCCGGCCGACGCCTGGTCCGACCTCCAGTCGGTCCTCGCGAAGGCGCAGGCGGTCGGCACCGCGGGAACGCAGAACCAGATCGACGCCCCGGAGCGCGCGCTCAGCTACCAGCTGGCCCGCCTCGGGACGCTGAAGGAGGCGTCGCTCGATGTGACCGCCGCCGCCGCGACCCGCTGCATCGCGGGGAAGGTCGTCGTGACCGTGCGGGCGACCAACGCCGACGACGTGCCCGTCGCCCTCCGGATGGAGAGCGCCTCCGGCACGAAGACGGTCGCCGCGCTCGCACCCGGCGCCACGACGAGCCACGCCTTCACCACGCGGGCGGCCTCGGTCCCCGCCGCCGAGGTGGTCGTGACCGCGACCGCCACCCTCGACGGCGAGCCGGTGACGACCACGGTGAGAGCGCCCCACCCGGCCGCGTCCTGCGGCTGAGCACTCCGGGGGCGGCCCGCGCGGCCGCCCCCGCCCCCGAACGCGTCAGCGGCACCCGTCGCCGACGATCTCCTGCACGACACGATCAAGGAGGATCCGTGAGATCACCACAACGAGAAGCCGCTCCGAAGGGGCGGTTGCGGCTGAGGCTGCTGGCCACGGCCGCGCTGACCGCGCTCCTGGTGGCCCCCTTCGCCGCCCAGACCTCGTCCGCCGCTGAGGCGGAGCTCATCGTCAACGGCGGCTTCGAGAGCGGCATCAGCAGCTGGTTCGTCAACAACGGCAACGCCGCCGACGCCGGCACCATCGCGACGACCACGGATGCGCGCACCGGCACCGCCGCAGCGCTCGTCACCGGCCGCACGACCACCGGCGCGGGCGCCATGCAGGACCTCAGCGGCAAGGTCGTCGCCGGCCAGACCTACCAGGTCAAGGCGCAGATCAAGTACGAGAACGCCGCGAGCCCCGCTACCAAGCAGTTCTTCGCCACCATGCACTACGGCGGAGGCACCTACACGAACCTCGCGAGCGTCACCGCCACCAAGGGCCAGTGGGCGACGATCAACGGATCGTTCACCATCCCCGCCGGGCAGAGCGTCGCCACCGCGCGCCTCTTCTTCGAGACGCCGTGGACCGCGACGCCGTCGGCCGCGCCCGAGACGCACCTGATGGACTACAAGCTCGACGACGTCTCGCTGGTCGGAGCGGCGCCTCCTGCGCCCGCCTCGCGCACCATCGAGGTCGTGGGCAAGATCCCGGGCGACCACAACCCGCTCATGGGCTGGAAGTTCGGCGCCGACGGCTTCGGCTTCGTGGAGAACGGCCGCGTGTACATGTACATGACGAACGACACCCAGGGCTACGCGCCGAACCCCGCCACGGGCGTCTCGGCCGGAATCGACTACGGCAAGATCAACCAGATCACCGTGATCTCCTCGGACGACCTCGTCAACTGGACCGACCACGGCGAGATCCAGGTCGCCGGCTCCACCGGAGTCGCGCCCTACACCGGCAACTCGTGGGCTCCCGGCATGGCGAAGAAGACCGTGAACGGCGTCGACAAGTACTTCCTCTACTACGCCAACGGCGGCGGCTCCAGCAACGTGATCACCGGCGACTCGCCGGTGGGCCCGTGGACCAGCCAGCGCACCTCCACGCTCATCAACGCGTCCACCCCGGGCGCCGAGGCGGTCGCGTGGAAGTTCGACCCGGCACCGCTCGTCGACGACGACGGCCAGGGCTACCTGTTCTTCGGAGGCGGACCCGCCTCGACCGCGCTCCCCGCGGCCGAGCGCTTCAACAACCCGAAGAACATCCGAGTGATCGAGCTCGGCGACGACATGATCTCGACCCAGGGCACCTCCGCCGTCGTGGACGCGCCCGTCGCGTTCGAGGCGGCCCAGGTGTTCAAGCGCCAGGACAAGTACTACCTCTCGTACTCGTCCCACTTCGGCGGCAACGACTTCGGCGGCAACCAGACCCGCGAGCCCGGCTACCCGGGCGGCGGCGAGATCGGCTACATGATCTCGGACGACCCGATGTCCTGGCCCAAGGAGAACTACGCCGGCGTGATGTTCCCGAACCAGAGCCGCTTCTTCGGAAACGGCACCGGCGGCAACAACCACCAGTCGGTGTTCGAGCTGGGCGGCAAGTACTACTTCACCTACCACGCGCCGACGCTCAACAAGCGGATCAACGGCGACACCACCCAGGGGTACCGCAGCCCGCACATCCAGGAGCTGCAGTTCAACGCCGACGGCACGGTGCAGCAGGTGGTCGGCGACTACAAGGGCGTCGACCAGGTGAAGGACTTCGATCCGTACCGCACCTTCCCGGCCGAGACCATCGGCTGGAGCAAGGGCATCGCGACCGCGCCGCTCGGCACCCCCGCCGCGGGCGCGACGCAGAACCTCGTGCTGAAGGACCTCGACAACGGCGACTGGACCGCGCTGTCCGCCGTCGACTTCGGGGACACCGGAGCCGCGACGTTCACCGCGAAGGCCAAGGCGCTGCAGGCCGGCGGCACCGTCACGGTCCGCCTCGACTCCGAGACCGGGCCCGTCGCGGGCACCGTCGCGGTGAACGGGACGACCGGCGAGTGGACCGACGTCAGCGCCGCGCTGACCGGAGCGACCGGAGTGCACGACGTGTTCTTCAGCTACTCCGGACCCGCCGGCGACCTGTTCGAGCTCGACACCTTCGCCTTCACCGAGGGCGAGGCGGCTCCGGCGCTCGACATCACGGCGAGCGCGGCGACCCGCTGCATCGCGGGCAAGGCGATCGTCACCGTCCAGGCGAGCAACGGCTCCGACGTCCCGGTCGGCGTGACCTTCACGTCGACGTCCGGCACGAAGACGTTCACCTCGGTGGCGCCCGGCAAGACCGTGTCGCACGCCTTCACCACCCGTCAGGCGGACCTGCCGGCCGGTGCGGTGACCGTCGAGGCCACGGCCACGAGGAACGGCGCCCCCGTCGAGACGGAGGTGAGCGCTCCGTACGCGGCGCGCCCGTGCTCGTAGCGCACGGCTGAACCACCGGGGAGCGCCCCCGGCCCTGCGGGGTCGGGGGCGCTCCTGCGCGAGGGAGGGGGGATCTCGACACGCCCCGTGCGGGGCTGCTCGATCAGCGTGCAGGGAGGGCGCGGCCCGCCGTCGGCGGGTGCTCCTCGTGCCGGCCCCGCAGCGGCGTGTCGGGACCCCCGCTCGATCAGCCGCTGCCGGCCAGGCGCATCGTGCCGCCGGCCTGGGCGGCGAAGGCGCGGGCGGTCGCCGCGACGGTGCCCTGCATGACCCGCGCCGCGGCGGTCGGCGCGAGGTCCGCCGGGCGCGCGAGGCTGATCGTCCGGGTCAGGGTGGGCTTCTCGAGCGTCGGCTCCTCGATGCGGATCGAGCGCAGGCCCGGGCGCCCCTGCAGCACCATCGCCGGCACGACCGCGACGCCCAGGCCCCGCTCGGCGAAGCGCAGCACCGCGTCCATCTCGGCGCCCTCCAGCACCACGTCCGGCTCCAGGCCCGCGGCAGCGAACGCGGCGTCGGTCGTCCGGCGCAGGTCGTAGCTGGAGTTGAACACGATCTGCGGGAGGCGGGCGACCGCCGCCAGGTCGAGCGCGCCGGTCGCGGCGAGGGGAGGCTCCGCGGCGGAGGAGACCACGACGAGCTCCTCGACGAGCAGCGGGGTCACCGTGAAGGCGCCGGGAGCGGCCGCGGTCGAGGTCGTCACCAGCGCCAGATCGAGCTCGCCGCGGGCCAGCCGGTCGAAGAGGCTCCGCGACCCGTCCTCGGCGAGGTGCAGCTCCACGGCGGGATGCGCGGAGTGGAAGGCGTGCAGCACCTCCGCGACGAGGCTGATGCAGAGCGTCGGCGTCGCGCCGAACCGGACCCGGCCGCGCTCGAGCCCGGCCAGCTCGGCCAGCTCGCGGCGCACCGATCCGGCGTCGGCGAGCATGCGCCGGGCGAGCGGCAGCAGCAGCTCGCCGGCCGGCGTGAGGGTGCTGCCGGAGCGCGCCCGGTGGAAGAGCTCCGAGCCGAGGTCCTGCTCCAGCGCGGCGATCCGGCGGCTCAGCGAGGGCTGCGCGAGGTGCAGCTCGTCGGCGGCGCGGGTGAAGCTGCCGAGGCGGGCGACCTCGACGAATCCGGTCAGCTGCTCGAGATCCATGACCATACCCTACGTGCATGGCGGTGCCCAGCATTATGCATTGGAGTAATCGAAGCGCGGTGCCTAGCGTGGAGGCATGACCACTTCAGAGACCACCGCACCGGAGCGTCGGATCTCCACCTCCGTCCTCGTCATCGGCACCGGCGGATCGGGCCTGCGCGCCGCGATCGAGCTCGCCGAGGCGGGCGTCGACGTCCTCGCGCTCGGCAAGCGCTCGAAGTCGGATGCGCACACCTCCCTCGCCGCCGGCGGCATCAACGCCGCCCTCGCCACGATGGACCCCGACGACAGCTGGCAGCAGCACGCGGCCGACACCATCACCGAGTCCTACCAGCTCGCCAACCCGCACACGGTCGAGATCGTCACCTCCAACGCTGCCCGCGGCATCCAGGACCTCGAGCGCTACGGCATGCCGTTCGCCCGCGAGGACGACGGCCGCATCTCGCAGCGCTTCTTCGGGGCGCACACCTACCGCCGGACCGCCTTCGCGGGCGACTACACCGGCCTCGAGATCCAGCGCACGCTCGTCAACCGGGCCGCCCAGCTCGAGATCCCGATCCTGGACACCGTCTACGTCACCCGCATCCTCGTCAACGAGGACGGAGCCGTGTTCGGCGCCTACGGCTTCGACCTCGTCGACGGCACCCGCTACCTGATCCATGCGGATGCGGTGATCCTCGCCGCGGGCGGCCACAACCGCATCTGGCGCCGCCCCTCCTCCCTCCGGGACGAGAACACGGGCGACTCGTTCCGCCTGGCCGTCGAGGCCGGCGGGCGGCTGCGCGACCCGGATCTGGTCCAGTTCCACCCGTCGGGCATCATCGAGCCCGAGAACGCGGCGGGCACGCTGATCTCCGAGGCGGCCCGCGGCGAGGGCGGCATCCTCCGCAACGGCCTCGGCGAGCGCTTCATGGGCAAGTACGACGCCGAGCGCCTCGAGCTCTCGACCCGTGACCGCGTCGCCCTCGCCTGCTACACCGAGATCAAGGAGGGTCGCGGCACGCCGAACGGCGGGGTCTGGCTCGACGTCTCGCACCTGCCGCGCGAGACGATCATGACCCGGCTGCCGCGGGTGTACCAGACGATGCTCGAGCTGCAGATGCTCGACATCACGAAGGACCCGATCGAGATCGCGCCCACGGCGCACTACTCGATGGGCGGGGTCTGGGTGCGCTCGGACGACCACAGCACCGACGTCCCCGGCCTCTACGCGATCGGAGAGGCCTCCAGTGGACTGCACGGCGCCAACCGCCTCGGCGGCAACTCGCTGATCGAGCTGCTGGTCTTCGGCCGGATCGTCGGGCAGGCGGCGGCGGAGTACTCCGCCTCACTGACCGCCCAGACCCGCTCGGCCGCGTCCGTCCAGGTCGCCCGCGACGAGATCGCCGGCCTGCTCGCGGCCGACGGCACCGAGAACGTCCGCGCCCTGCAGCGCGCGATCCGCAACACGATGACCGAGCACGCCGGAGTCGTCCGCGACGAGGAGGGCCTGCTCGCCGGGCTCGCCGAGCTGGACGCGATCGAGGCGCGCATCGCCGACATCGGCGTGCACCCGGACATCGCCGGCTTCCAGGACCTCGCCCACGCCTTCGACCTCAAGTCGGCCGCGATGGCCGCGCGGGCCACCCTCGAGGCCGCCCTCGAGCGCCGGGAGAGCCGCGGCTGCCACAACCGCAGCGACTACCCGGACCTCGACCCGGCCCTCCAGGTGAACCTCGTCTGGTCGCCCTCCACGGGGATCACCCGCGAGGAGATCCCCGCGGTGCCGGAGGAGATCCAGGCGCTGATCAGCGGCGAGGTCGCCACCGCGGGCAAGCTGCTCGAGTAGCAGGAACCGCGACGGCACGACGCCGGTCGCCCTCACCGCCTGCTCGCCGGGCACCACCGGCGCCCAGGCGCCCCCCGGGATCCTCCTGGGGACCACGGACAAGGTCACCGCCCTGGATCCCGCCGGCTCCTGGGATCTCGGCTCGGCGACGCTGCAGAACCAGGTCTTCTCCTGGCTGCTGACCTCCGCCCCCGGATCGACGGATCCCGTGCCGGACCTCGCGGCCTCGGCCGAGTTCACCGACCCGACCCACTACCGCGTCGCCCTGCGCGAGGACGCCGCCTTCGCCAACGGCAATCCGCTCACCGCCTCGGACGTGGTCTTCACCTTCGAGCGCCAGGTGGCGATCGCCGCTCCGACCGGCCCCTCGTCGCTGCTCTCGGACCTGGTCTCGGTCGAGGCGGAGGACGACTCCACCGTCGTCTTCACGCGGGCCACCCCGGACAACGCCCTCTGGCCCCAGATCCTCACCAGCCCCGCCGCCGCGATCGTCGACGAGGACGTCTTCTCGGCCGACTCCCTCACCACCGACGACGACATCGTCGCCGGCGACGCCTTCAGCGGGCAGTACTCCATCACGAGCTACACGCTGAACTCGCTCGTGCAGCTCACCCGCAACGACTCCTATGACGGCCTCCTCGGCGCCGCCGCCAACGAGTCCGTGATCGTCCGCTACTACGCGGACGAGAGCAACCTCAAGCTCGACATCCAGCGCGGCGAGATCGCGGTCGCCTACCGCACGCTGAACGCGACCGACACCGAGGACCTCCGCGGCGAGGAGGGCCTGACGGTGCACTCCGGTCCCGGCGCCGAGATGCGCTTCCTCGTCTTCAACCCCGAGACCATGCCCTACGGCTCCGCGACCCCCGAGGCCGACGCCGACAAGGCGCTCGCCGTCCGCACCGCCGTCGCCGACCTGATCGACCGCGACGAGCTGTCGGACCAGGTCTACAAGGGCACCTACGCGCCGGTCTACTCGATCGTCCCCAGCGCCCTGACCGGATCGACGCCGGCTTACGAGCAGGCCTTCGGCGACGGGAGCGGCGGTCCCAGCGCGGACGAGGCCGCCGCCGCGCTCCAGGCCGCCGGGATCACCGGTCCCGTCGATCTCACGCTGCAGTACAACACCGACCACTACGGCTCCAGCACCTCGGACGAGTAGGCGCTCATCAAGAACCAGCTCGAGCGCAGCGGGCTGTTCACGGTCGACCTGCAGTCGACGGAGTGGACGCAGTACGTGAAGGAGAAGTCGACGTGCTCCCCGTTCTACCAGCAGGGCTGGTTCGCGGACTACCCGGCCTCGGACAACTACCTGAACCTGCTCTACGGCACCGACGAGGCCCCCTCCATCCTCGGCGCCGCCGTGAAGGACGACGCCTACAACGAGGTCGTGCTGCGCGAGCGGAGCCTGGCGCCCGGCGACGAGCGCACCGCGGCGATCGAGGAGGCGCAGCGCCTCGCGGCGGAGAAGGCGATCACCGTGCCGCTCCTCGAGGGCACGGAGACCGTCATCGCCTCCTCCACGATCTCGGGCATCGACGACACGCTCGACGGCTCCGGCCGATTCCGCTTCGGGCTGCTCCGGAGCGAGTGATCGGGGCGCGCTGATCGGCCGGACGGGCCGCGGCGCCGCAGGAGGGGGAGACCCTCGGCGGCCGCCGCGGCCCGTCCGTGCGTCCGGGGGCGGCACTGCGAGGGCGGCTCTGCCAGGACGGGGCACCCGGATCGATCAGCGCGCCAGCGCCGCCAGCTCCGCCCGGGTGCGGGCGCCGGCCTTGCGCAGCAGGTTCGACACGTGGAACTTCACGGTGTTGCCGCTGATGCCGAGGTCGTCCGCGATCCGCTGGTTCGAGGCGCCGAGCGTGATCAGGTTCAGCACCTCCCGCTCGCGGGCGCTGAGCTCGGCGAGGTCGAGCCCGTCGGGCTGCGCCGGCGGATCGAGGGGGAGGCGGATCGACAGGGTCGACCCCCAGCCCGCGGTCGACGCGACCGAGAGCTCCCCGTCGAGCCCGCGGACGCGCTCGGCGATCGGGCGCAGGGCGTCGTCGCGGGTCGTCAGCTCGCCCCGGCCGTCGTCGCGGATCTCGATGAGCAGGTTGAGCCCGTCGCAGTCCCACTGGATCCGCACCCGGCGCGTCTGCTCCGACTCCACGAACGCCAGCACGGCGCTCCGCACGATCGCGCGGGCCCCGTGCGCCACTTCGCCGGGGAGGGCGCGCCCGGTGGCGGGCGGCTCGACGAACTGCACGTCGAGGTCGCCGAAGCGGACGAGCGGGCGCAGGTCGCTCCGGAGCCGCGCGAACGCGCCCACGACGGGCTCCACCATCGCGCTGCGCTGCTCGTCCGAGGCGGTGCGCAGCTCGACCAGGGCGTTCGCGGCGATGTCGATCGCGACGGTGCGGGCCGCACGGTCGTCGAGGCGCTCGGCGCGCAGGGCGGCGAGCACCGACTCCAGCGCCACCGCGTGCCGGTCGGCCTGCTCGGCCACCGTGCGGGCGTGCTGCTGCAGCAGGGTGCGGGAGGCGGGGGACTCGGCGGGATCCATCCTCCGAACCTACCCGTCCTACCCGCGAGCGGCATCGCCCACCCGATCGGGTAGGCGGACCTCCTCGATCAGGTGGCGCGCGGATCCGGTCGCCGGGCTCACTGTGGACCCATGCCCGCTGACGACCGCACCACCGACCCCGCAGAGGCGCTCGCCGTGATCGCCGCCGAGGTGTCCGCCGCGACCGCCTCGCTGACGACCGACCGGCTCGAGCCCGTCCTCGAGCTGCTCGCCGGCGCCGACCGCGTCTTCGTCCACGGCGCCGGCCGCTCCGGCCTCGCCCTGCGGATGACCGCCATGCGCCTCATGCACCTCGGACTCGTCGTGCACGTGGTCGGCGACGTGACGACCCCGGCGATCCGCGGCGGCGACGTGCTGCTCACCGCGAGCGGCTCCGGCACCACCGGGGGCATCGTCCGCGCCGCGCAGGCCGCCGTCGACGCCGGAGCGCGGGTCGCGGCGATCACGACCGCCGCCGACTCCCCGCTGGCCGGGCTCGCCTCCGCCGTGGTGGTCGTGCCCGCCGCCGACAAGCTCGACCGCTCCGGGGCCGCCTCGGCGCAGTACTCCGGCGGGCTCTTCGAGCAGGTCGTCGTGCTCACCGGCGACGCCCTGTTCCACGCGCTCTGGCAGCGCCGCGGCGACAGCGCCGACGAGCTCTGGCCGCGCCACGCGAACCTCGAATGACCCGACTCCCCACCTCGACAGGAAGAAGAACCCCGTGAAGCTCCAGTTCGCCATGGACACCCTCAGCACCGACGCCGCCCTCGAGCTCGCCGCTGCCGCCGCCCCGCACGTCGACATCCTCGAGCTGGGCACCCCGCTCATCAAGAGCGCCGGCCTCTCCGCCATCACCGCCATCAAGGAGGCGCACCCCGACAAGACGGTCTTCGCCGACCTCAAGACGATGGACGCGGGCGAGCTCGAGGCCGACATGACCTTCGCGGCCGGCGCCGACCTCGTGACGGTCCTCGGCGTCGCCGGCGACAGCACCATCGCCGGCGCGATCGCCGCCGGGAGGAAGCACGGCAAGGGCGTCGTCGTCGACCTCATCGGCGTGCCCGACAAGGCCGCCCGCGCCCGCGAGGTCTTCGCCCTCGGCGCCGAGTTCGTCGAGATGCACGCCGGTCTGGACGAGCAGGCGGAGGAGGGCTTCACCTTCGAGACCCTGCTGCGCGACGGCGAGTCCTCCGGCGTGCCGTTCTCGGTCGCGGGCGGCGTGAGCACCGCCACCATCGAGTCGGTGCAGCGCGCCGGCGCCCTCGTGGCCGTCGCGGGCGGGGCCATCTACGGCGCCCCGGACGTCGGCGAGGCCGCCGCGGCCCTCCGCGCCGCCATCGTCTGACCCGTCGGCGCCGCCGCCCCCGAGGCCCGCTGATCCGGGTCGCGAGGGCGGCGGCGCCCTCGTTCCGCGCGGGAGGCGGCAGCGCATCCCCGCCGGACGCCCGGCCCCTCTCGACTCGCCGACGGCGCGGTCCTACAGTGGCTGCGACGACCCCCGACTCCCGCCGCGGGACCGACGGCGCCGTCGCGAGCGGAGGGAAGCCGTGTCCTCGACCGCCCCGGTGCCCGGAGCCCGCGCCGACGCCTCGTCGAGGCTCCGCGACTTCCACCAGATCCTCCTCAACACCGCCGTCGCGAACGTGACGACGAGCTTCCTCTGGTTCGCGCTCACGTTCTGGGTGTACCTCGAGACGCGCTCCGTCCTGGCGACCGGGATCATCGGCGGCGCCTACATGCTGCTCGTCGCGGTCTTCGCGATGGCCTTCGGCACGATCGTGGACCGGCACCGCAAGTTCCGCGTCATGGTCTTCGCCGGGGCGGTCACGCTCGTGTCGTTCGGCGTCGCGGGCGGTCTCTTCCTCGCGCTGCCCGAGGCGGCGCTCCTGGACTTCCGCGTCCCCTGGTTCTGGGTGTTCTCCGGAACGATCCTCTTCGTCACCGTCATCGAGAACATGCGCAACACCGCCCTGACCACGACGGTGACCCTGCTGGTCCCGGTGGAGGGGCACGCCCGCGCGAACGGCCTCGTCGGCACGGTCCAGGGCCTCGCCTTCGTGGTGACGAGCGTCTTCAGCGGGCTCGCCATCGGCCTGCTCGGCATGGGGTGGACGCTGGTGATCGCGATCGGCCTCTCCGCCGCCGCGCTCGTGCACCTGCTGTTCCTCCGCATCCCGGAGGAGCGGCCCGTGTCGACGGGGGAGAGGGCGCCGCTGATCGATCTGCGCGGCAGCCTCACCGCGGTGCGGGCGGCGACCGGGCTCTTCGCGCTCCTCGTCTTCTCGACGTTCAACAACCTGATCGGCGGCGTCTACATGGCGCTGATGGACCCGTACGGCCTCGAGCTGTTCCCGGTCGAGCTGTGGGGCGTGGTGCTCGGAGTGACGGCGACCGGCTTCGTCATCGGCGGTCTGCTGGTGGCGAGGTTCGGCCTCGGGAGGAACCCGATCCGGACGATGCTGCTGCTCGTGATGGCGATGGGCCTGATCGGCGCGGTCTTCACCCTCCGCGACTGGTGGTGGCTCTACGCCGGCGGCATCTGGATCTACATGACCCTGATCCCGGCGGTCGAGGCCGCCGAGCAGACGGTGATCCAGAAGGTCGTCCCCTTCGAGACCCAGGGGCGCGTCTTCGGCTTCGCCGCGGCGTTCGAGTCGGCCGCCGCTCCGATCACGTCGTTCCTCATCGCCCCGATCGCCGAGTTCGCGCTCATCCCGTACATGGAGTCGCCGGCCGGGCGCTCGGCTTTCGGCGGGCTGCTCGGCGACGGCATCGGCCGGGGGATCGCGCTGGTGTTCCTGGTCGGCGGAGTCGTCATGATCATCGCGGCCGGCGCGGCGATGCTCACCCGCACCTACCGCGTCATGTCGGCGCAGTACCTGCGGGAGGCCGCGGCGAGCGGGGAGGCGGAGCCCGTCGGCACGGAGGCGCCGGAGACGCACCGGACCGCGCCGAGCACCGTCGAGCAGAACCGCTAGCGCCCGCAGACGCCGCCCGTCATGCGCCTCCGGGGGGTCCGGCGGACCGGACGGCGCTGACACGAGGAAGACGTGCCGGACGCCCCCTCCCCAGGGTGCGGCGTCCGGCACGTCGGCTGCGACCACCCGGTCGAGGGGCCCTCCTCGACTCCCGAGCGCTCCGCTGCCCCGCGCCTCCGGAGGGAGACATCGGGGCCTGCGGCGCCGGCGGGGGGGAGGGCTCTGGTTCCCCGCCCCGCCGGCGCCGGCCGCCCGCGAGGGGCGGCGAGGATGCTCGTTCGGGCGTGCCTCGAGTGACGGCTACATGCCGTCACTGAGCATGGACTGCACCAGCTTCACGTGGCGCTCGAGGTTCAGCTGGCTGAACTCGCTGTTGTAGTTGAGGCCGTAGTTCAAGATGTGACCCGGGGTGCACTGGATCGTCGCGTCCGGTCCGTCCCAGGTGCGCAGCAGTGCCAGGGCCGAGTCCCAGCTGCTGTTCTCGCAGTTCGTGTTGAAGGTGGTCGACGTGCCCAAGCCCACGGTGTGCGAGATCTCGTGCATGGCGGTGCCCTCCACCATGTAGACGCGCTCCTTGCCGAAGCGGATCTGGCCGTAGATGTTCGCATCGGCCGTCGGGGTTCCGGGGCTGTACGAGACGGTCAGGGAGCGGGAGATGTTGCTGAGGCGGTTGTAGCGGGCCACGGCGCGGTCCATCGCGTCGGTGATGCGGGCGTAGGCGTCGGCCTCGTCAGCGGTCGGGCTCGCGACGCGGTTCAGCGTCCAGGTGATCTTCTGCACGGTCGGATCGGTCAGTGCCCAGCGCTGGGCCTTGGAGCCGGTGCAGGTCCACTGCTGAACGGGGGAGCCGTCGAGCTGGCGGAAGTCCTTGTTGTCGAGGCAGAGGTCGCTGTGCCGATTGGCGATCTCGGCGTAGCCTCCGCCGACGGAGGTGATCCGCCACTGCTGGGCGGTGCTGCCGTTGCAGCTCCACTGCCGCACCTCCGAGCCCGGGGTGGTGCCGAAGTCGAAGTTGTCGAGGCAGAGGTTGCTGAAGGTGTTCTTGATCTCGGCGTAGCCTGTGCCGAGGTCGGTGACCTGCCAGCGCTGGTTGCTCCCCTCGGTGCAGCTCCACTGCCGCACCTCGGCTCCGGGCTGAGTCCCGAAGTCGAAGTCGTCGAGACACATGCTGCTGTGCTGGTTGCGGATCTCCTGCGCCGATCCGAGGCCGACCGGGGCGGTGGCCGCAGAGGCGGGCGAGCTGATGCCGAAGGTCGTGATGCCGACGACGGCCGCGATCACGGCGCCGATCAGGCGCTTGGACGGGTGGGACTTCGTTGTCCGGGACATGGGTGCCTTTCACAGACATCCGGCGTCCCCGAAGGGACGCGGGTGAGGGTCGCAGGAAGAAGCCGTGTCCGAAGGGATCGGAGCACGGCAGAGAATGCGCCGGAGCGACCGGGATGGTGATCCGGTCGTCCCGCCGCGGGACGCGTCAGCGCCGACGCTCCGTGTGGGAGGGGAAGCTGATCACGACCTGCATGTTGACGTGGACAACGATCGACCGGTCCCGGAGCCGGTGTCAAGTGCCGGGCTCGAGCGGATCAGGTTCGAGCCCCGCCGTGCGCGGGTGATCCGTCGACGCGGATCCCCGTGCTCGCGGGGAGAGAGCGCTCACACTCGCCGCTGCTGCGGCATCCCCCGGGAATCCGCCATTGTTACCGTTAACAAAAGTCGGTACGGTGTCCCCTGAAGTGGGCGAGCGCGTCCTCGCGGCTCGCGTCCCACTCCGACCGGTTCGAAGGCGAACCTGAGAGGAACGTCGATGATGACGACAGCACCACCCTCCCGCCGCATCCACCCGCCGCAGGCCCACGCCCGGCCCCGACGGCTGCCGACCCCGCCGACACCTCCCACGCGGTGACCGCTGTCGGCGCCCGCACCGCGCGACGCCACATCCTCGCCCGCACGTCGGTGTCCGCCTCCCGATCGCGGGTCGCCGGGCCCGCGTCCCGGGCCGCCTCCCGGCGATTCCCTCCCCGCCAGACGAACGCCGGACTCACCACTCCGCCGGCCGGTCACGCGGGCTCCGTCCTCCCCCTCCGACCCCTCACCTGAAGGACCCCCTCATGTCACGAACCCCCCGGCAGGAGCGCACCCGGCGCTCACGCCTCCCCCGAGCGGGCGCCGCGCTGACGCTCGCCATCGCCTGCCTCGGCGGCGTCCTCGGACCGATCGGTGCCGCCGGTGCCGCCGAGACCGTTCCCGCTCCCGCGCTGCAGTACTCGTTCGACGGCATCGGCGCGACGCTCGCCAACGGAGCCGTCGTCGCCGATTCCGCTCCGGGCAACCACCCCGGGACCCTGATCAACGCCGGCGCGACCAGCGTCGCGGGCCCCTCCGGCGCCTCCACCGACCGCGCTCTCTCGCTCCCGGGCGGATCGAGCACGTCGGCCGCGCCGCACGTCCGGATCGCCCCGGGCCTGATCCCCGCCGGCACGCAGGACGTCACGATGTCCGCCTGGCTGCGCTGGAGCGGTGCTCCGGACTGCACCTGGCCCTTCACGCTCGGCTCCAGCGTCGACTCCCACGTCCTCTCCACCACGAAGTGCGGACCCGCGGGCTTCGGTGCGATCAAGAACGGCTCCGAGGTGCGGGCCGCAGGCACCACTCCGGTCGCTGCGAACCGCTGGGTGCACATGGCGGTCGTCGTCAAGGGCGGCCAGTCGGTCTCGACCTACTTCGACGGAACCCTCGTCGGCCAGGGCAGCACGACCTTCACCGCCGCCTCGGCGATCGGCACCTCCACGTTCTCCGGCTTCCTCGGCAAGTCCTTCTACGGCGCGGACGCCTACTGGGCCGGGGCCATCGACGACATGCAGGTGTGGACCTCCGCGCTCACCGCCGGCCAGGTGCAGCAGAGCGCCGCGTCCGTGCACTCGGTGCTCGCGAACCAGGACGCCGCCGTGTCGCTCGGCGACACCTCGAACGTCACCTCGAACCTCACTCTTCCCACGACCGGCGCCAACGGCTCCACGATCACCTGGACGTCGAGCGCCCCCGGCGTCGTCAGCACCAGCGGCGTCGTCACCCGGCCCGCCGCAGGCAGCCCGGACGCCACCGTCACGCTGACCCCGACCGCCGTCCACGGCGGCATCACCGTCGTCGGCCGTGCGACCACCGTCTTCGTCCCGGCGTACGCCGCCGGTGACAGCGCCGAGGCCGAGCTCGCCCGGGCCGTCGCCGACGGCATCACCAACGATCCCGCCCTCGCCGGACCGGTGCGCGGCAGCCTGAACCTGCCCTCGACCGGAGCCGACGTCGCCACCACCGCCGCGCGCGCGAACAGCTCCAGCGCCGTGGTGACCTGGACCTCGTCGAACGAGGCCGTCATCACCTCCGCCGACAAGGGCACCGCGCCGAACGTCGTCGCGAAGGGCTCGCTCACGCGTCCGTCCGCCGACACCACCGTCACCCTCACCGCGACGATCACCGTCCCCGGCACCACGCCCCTCGTGCGGACGCTCACGCGCACCGTTCCGGCCGCGGCCCCCGTGGCCGCGAGCGACCTCGACGCGTACCTGTTCGCGTACTTCACCGGCGACAGCATCGAGGGCGAGAAGATCCGCTTCGCGACCTCCGACGGCAACGACTCGCTCAGGTGGAAGACCCTGAACGACGCCCAGCCGATCCTCACCTCCACCCTGGGCACGAAGGGCCTGCGGGACCCGTTCATCTTCCGCTCGAAGGAGGGCGACCGCTTCTTCCTGATGGCCACCGACCTCTCCGTCGGCACCACCGGCTTCGGCGGATCGACCAACCGCGGCAGCCGCTACCTCGAGATCTGGGAGTCCACGGACCTCGTCAACTGGGGCCAGCAGCGCCACGTCGAGGTCAACCTGCCGAACGCGGGCATGACCTGGGCGCCGGAGGCCACCTACGACCCCACCATCGACGCCTACGTCGTCTACTGGACCTCGGCCCTCTTCACCGACAGCACGCGCAACGTCGAGGACGGCAACGGACCGCAGATCCTCACGTCCACCACCCGCGACTTCCGCGACTTCACCACCCCTGAGGTCTGGTTCAAGGCCGCTGACGTCCCCTCGCTCAACAAGAGCAACGGACTGATCGACGCCACGATGCTCAAGGACGGCGACACCTACTACCGCTTCACGAAGGCGACCGAGACCAGCGGCTGCCCCTCGCCCGACATCATCGGACAGAAGTCGACGAACCTCCGTGCCACCACCGCCTCCGGCGCGTGGAGCCTGATCGACACCTGCATCGGCCGCACCGCCGGAACGCCGGAGGTCGAGGGTCCCGAGATCTTCAAGACCAACGAGGGCGACCGGTCCGGGTACAAGTACTTCCTCTGGACCGACAACTACGGCGGACGCGGCTACATCCCGCTCGGCACGAACTCGCTCGAGGGCGACATCCAGTGGACGATCCCCAGCAGCTTCTCGCTGCCGACCTCGCCCCGTCACGGATCCGTCGTCTCCATCACCGCGAAGGAGCGCGACGGGCTCGCCGCGAAGTGGAACCCGTCGCTCCTGGTGACCTCGATCGACGCCGTGGCGCGGACCGTGCAGGCCGGATCGACCACCGTCGACCTGCCCGCCACGGTGGGCGCGACGTTCAAGGACGGTCACCGCGAGACGGTCGCCGTGACGTGGGAGACGGCCGATCTCAGCTCGCTGAAGAAGGCGGGCGACACCGTGCAGGTGCGCGGACAGCTCGCCAACTCGGCAGCGACGTCGGCCATCGCCACCATCACCGCCACGGCTCCTCCCGGACCGTCGCTGACGGCCTCGGCCGCGAGCCGCTGCGTCGCCGGCAAGGTGACGGTCACCGCGACCGGCACCAACACGAGCGGCTCCACGGTCGAGATGACCGTCGGCTCGCAGTGGGGGAGCAGGACCTTCACCGGGGTCGCTCCCGGCAAGTCCGTCTCCGCCGCCTTCACCACCCGGGCGACCTCGGTCGCCGCGGGCGAGGTGAGCGTCACCTCGAAGGACGCGAACGGCACGAGGACGGCCGCCGCGCCGTACTCGGCGCTCACCTGCCGCTAGGCCGGTGACAGGGGAGGGGCGGCGTCGAGCCGCCCCTCCCCTGACCTCCTCCGTTCCGGGGCCTCCGGCCACCGGAGCAGGGGAGCACGGACCCTGGGTCCGTGCTCCCCGCATCCACCTCTCCCACGGAAGTAGACGAACAATGCGGTTCCGACGCACGACGGCCCTCCTGGTCGCCGCGAGCCTGACAGCGGGAGGGGCTGCGCTCAGCGCGGCACCCGCACAGGCCGCGGTGCCCAGCCCGGTCCTCTCCTACGACTTCTCCTCGTCCGCCGCCGTCGGCTCCGCCGTGGGCGCGGGCACGACCCTGACCGACTCCGCTGCCGGCCGCTCCGCCACCGTGCGCGGGACCGGAGCGACGACCGTCGTCGGCCCGCGCGGCGGCACCGACCGCGCACTCCGCCTCCCCGGTGGCGCTGCAGGCAGCTCCGCCGCCTACGCCGAGATCGCGCCGGGACTGACCACGGCGGCCACCACCGACGTGACCATGTCGGCCTGGCTGCGCTGGGAGGGGAACCAGAGCTGCAGCTGGGCGTACGCGCTCGGGCAGTCGACCGAGCGGTACCTCTTCACCACGCCCCAGTGCGGAGGCAACCTGATCGGTGCCGTGAAGAACGGCTCGGAGCAGCGCGCGGCCGACTCCGGTCCCGCCGCCACCGGCCGCTGGAGCCACGTCGCCGTGGTCCTGCGCAGCGGCGTCAGCGTCTCGACCTACGTCGACGGCCGGCTCGCCCAGACCACCCCGACCTCCGCGACCGGAGCGGCGACCGTCGGCACCTCCGCCTTCTCCGGCCTCCTCGGCAAGTCGTTCTACGGCCCCGACCCTCTCTTCGCCGGGGCGATGGACGACGTGCACGTCTACTCCTCCGCACTGACCCAGGACCAGGTGCGCGAGGACGCGGCTCCGGCCGCCGCCGCGATCGCCGCATCGGACGCCGCCGCGGCGACCGTCTCCGTGACCGGACCCGTCACCAGCGACCTCTCCCTGCCGACCCGCGGCGCGGGCGGCTCCGTCCTCACCTGGGCGAGCAGCGACCCCGCTGTGATCGGCACCGACGGCTCCGTGCGCCGCCCGGCACCCGGCTCGGCGAACGCCACCGTGACCCTGACCCCGACCGCGACCTTCGCCGGATCCGCCGCCACCGGCACCGCGCGCAGCGTCACCGTCGCCGCGGACACCGAGGCCGACGCCACGGCGCGCCTGCGCACCGCCCTCGTCGTCCCGCCGACCGTCGCCTCCGGAACCGCTCTTCCCACGCTCGCCGGCTATACCGTGTCGTGGAGCGCGGACGGCGCCGGCCTGTCCGGCGGACGCCTCGTGAACGACACGGCGACCGACCGGGCGCTCGCGCTCACCGCCTCCGTGAAGGTCGGCACCACCACGCTGACGAAGACCTTCCGCACCACCGTCCTCAGCGCCTCCACGGCGAAGACCGTGGTGTCGGACACCCGGACGCCGACCGGCGAGGACAAGGCGAACGAGGACACGATCGCCCGCGGCCTCCACCTGGCACTCGGCTCGTCCGTCGCCGACGCGGCACCGCTCTCGGGCAACTCGGGAGTCCTCTTCGCCGACGGGGTCTTCCTCGGGACCGACAAGGCCGACAACCGCGGCCTCGCGAACCCCTCGCTGTTCACCTTCGCCGACGGGACCGTCGGCGTGATCGCCACCCGCGTCCTGCAGTCGGGCGCGTCCGACGGCACCGGGGCCTCGAGCGCTCTGGTCTTCAAGGCCACGGACGCCACCGCGTCCGACTTCACCGAGCTCGGCCTCATCGACCTCGGCACCACCGGGGGCGTCGTCGCGCCGAAGGCCGTCTACGACACAGACCAGAACCGCTACCTCGTCTCCTGGACGGACTCCTCCGGGGCTGCGAAGTACACGACCGTCACGGACCTCGCCCGCACCGAGCTCCGCGCGCAGGCGTTCTGGCCGAAGGACGGCGGCCGTCGCAGCGTCGTCGTGACCGACGGGAACCGCGGTGCGGTCCTCGGAGGAAGCCCCGCTACTGTCGCCGCTCCCGACCTCTCCGGGGTCTCGGGCCGCGTCCCCGACGCTCTGCCGGGCGGCGCGCTGACCGTCTCCGGCTCCGTCGCCGACTCGCTCGCCAAGAGGTTCGGCCGCACGGTCAACACCGGATCCTCGGTCGCACCGCAGACGATCGATCAGGGCGACACCTCCGCCCTGTCCGGAGTGAAGGCGCAGCTCTCCTACAACGACGGCTCGACCGGCAGCCTCGGCATCGACTGGAACCAGCAGCAGCTCGCCGACCTCGCCGCGAAGGGCCCGGGAACGTACGACCTCTCCGGGACCGTCCGCCAGCGCCAGTACAACGAGCCGTTCGCCTACAACCGCGCGGATCCGACGATCTACCGCTACGAGCGCAACGGGAAGACGCAGTACCTCTTCACCGCCACGGACGACACGAACAACAACAACGTCGCCTCGCAGCACCTGCCGATCCGGGTCGCCGACAGCATCGACCAGCTCAGCGACGACAACGGCGGACGCGCGCGTGAGGTGGACCTCCTCGACCGCACCACGCGGATGGACCGCACCGCCGAGGGCAAGGTGATCGCGGGCTGCTACTGGGCCCCCGAGATCCACGAGATCGGCGGCAAGCTCTCCATCCTGTTCGCCCCGTGCTTCAACCCGGACAACGACCAGTCGAACCAGAACGGTCAGTGGTTCACGGTGCAGGCGCACATCATGCAGCTGCGCGACGGCGGAGACCCCGCGAACCCCTCCGACTGGAGCGCGCCGCGCGCCGTCCTGAAGAGCGACGGGAGCGCCCTCGGACGCCCCGGCACGGGACGCAACATCAGCCTCGACATGACCTACTTCGAGTCCGGTGGAACCGGGTACTACGCGTGGTCCCAGCGCTACGTCGACAACGGAGTGAGCGACCCGGCGACCTGGATCGCCAAGGTCGATCCCGCGAACCCCACCCGCGTCATCGGCGAGCCGACCCCGATCATCGTGCCCTCGCTGACGTTCGAGGACCACCTGTCCGAGGGAGCGTTCGCGATCCAGCGCGACGGGAGGATCACGCTCGTCTACTCCAGCAGCGGTGTCAGCCCGAAGTACATCGTGGGAGGCGCCTGGGCGGAGGAGGGCAGTGACCTGACCGACATCGCGAGCTGGACGAAGTACGACGGCCCGCTCCTGCAGAGCGTCCCCCTGCCCGACGGCGTCGTAGACTACCGCGCCTACGAGCAGGGTCCCGGCCACGGAGCCGTCACCCAGGACGAGGACGGCAACGACCTGTACGTCTACCACACCTGGGGCAACGGAGTCGGGGGTGACGGCCGCGACACCCGTCTCGCCCGCATCCACTACGCCGCCGACGGCCGACCGGTCTTCGACCTGACGCCGACGGAGGAGGTCGCGCCTGCGAACCGGACCGTGACCGCGAAGGTCACCGTCACGTCGCCGCTCACCGTGACCGCCACGGCGTCGACCCGCTGCGTCAGCGGGAAGGTCGTCCTGACCACTGTGGTCAAGAACGACAGCCGCTCGATCATGGACATCACGACCGTCACCGCCTTCGGCTCGAAGACCGTGACCGGAGTCGCGCCGGGAGCATCCGCGTCGGGCGCCGTCACCACCCGCGCGGTCTCGATCCCCGCCGGGACGGTGGCCGCGACAGGGAAGGCCGTCGGCGACGGGAAGACGGTCACCGCGCAGACGAGCGTCGACTACCCGGAACGCAGATGACGCTGAGAAGGCGGGGGAGCGGCCGACACGATCGCCCGCTCCCCTGCGGTACCGCCCCGACCGGCACTGCGCCCGACCTGCAGTGCCGCCACCTCTGAAGGACGACCGACGAGATGCATCACAGCGTGAGAACCGGGACTGTCCCGACCGCCGGGCTCGTGCTGGCGAAGGCCGCGCAACCGCACGGCCTCGCCGAGGAGAAGGACGACGGAGCGGCCGGAAGCGCAGCTGCGGTCGGAGCGCACGACCTCCTGCTGATCAACGGCAACGCCCTCCCTCTCTCCTGAGCGTTCCCCTGCAACGTCCGGATGAGCCCACGACCCGATCGTCCGACGACCATGTCGAGCCTCCGCACCTCTGGAGCTGCCCTGGCTACGATGCCCGGACGCGCACGCCGGCCGTGACCGGCCCACCCGGACCCTCCCGTTGCAGCAGGAGGCCGCCGTTCCCCAGGAGACATCCGTGATGCGCCTCGATCGATTCCTCGTGTCCCTGGCACGCCCTGCGCGGTGCACGAACCGCTGCGGAGCCTGCGGGCTCGACTGCAGCATCGACGTCTTCATCCTGATCGCGCTCGCGACCGGAGAGAACCGAGACGAGTCCCGCCTGCGAGCAGTTCTCGACCTCCGCTCCGGCGACCGCGTCGATGTCGTCGAGGTGCGCAAGCGCCTCCTCCGGCTCTCACGCCGGGGTCTGGTGCTCCTCGAGAGAGGCAGGAGGACCGCGCTGCAGCGCATCGAGCGCTTCTCGATCACGCGCGACGGCCGGGCCTTCCTGGCGTCCCACGCCAGAGCACTCGACCTCCTCGCCGAGGAGATCCACGTCGCGCTGCTGTCCCGCTGACGAGCGGAGTGCCTGTGCGGGCGCACGCGGGACGTCTCCTGGTCGGCCGTCGTCGGATCGGTCGTGTCGGTGACGTTCGCGACCGTGCTGCCGTGGTGCGAGGCGATGGCGGCGCTCCTCGAGGAGGCCGTCCCTGCTGCATCCTCAGCAGTGTGAGGCCGGCCTGGGGCTCGGCTCGACCCAGGAGCCGGGTCCGGGGACAGGCCTGTCCTGATCCTCGACCGCAGAAGGAAGAGTCTCGGTCCCGGTCGGGCTCCTCCCGGCCGGGACCCGCCTCGCGCCGGAAAGTGCCCTTCGTGCATCACCCCGGGCTGGAGAGCTGGATGATCTCGGAGATCACCGCGGCTCGAGTGTCGTCCGGTATCCGATCACCTCCGAGGGAGTGGTGCGACCACAGGCCGTCCGCAGCAAGACAGGCGATGAACTGGCGGAGAGCGATCGGATCGGCCGCGGTCTCCTCTGCGGAGGGCGTCCACCGTCGGCGCACCTCCGCTACCGGCGCTCGGAGAGCGGTGTCGCTGCCCGTGGCCTGGAGGAGTCCGATCTGCATGCGCGTCGACGGCGTCAGGGCGACGGTGACGTAGGCGGTCACGCGCTCCGTCAAGGTGGCCTCGTCCGCCGTCTTCCCCGCGACGTCGATCAGCTGGGCTTCCCAGCCGGCCGCGACGTGCTCCTGGAGAGCACGGGCGAGATCGGCTCGATCGCGGAAGTGGTACATCATTCCACCGCGTGTCAGCCCAGCCTCTTCGGCAGTCGCTTCGAGCGTGACGCGGACAGATCCTTCCCGTGCCGCGACGCGGACCGCTGCGTCGAGGATCCGAGTCCGGTTGTTGGGTCGCGTCGCGCGAGGAGACGTCCGAGGAGAAGGCAGGACCTCCTCACCGCTGGGCGGGTTCGATTCCATGTCGTGATCGATTCCGCCGCTCCCTCGGTCCGAGTGAGCGGCTAGGGATGGTGGGTGCTGAGGCGGCCCGGAGGGTGGCGACGCGTCGCCGCACGAGCGGGTGCGACAGCGTCGGCCGCTAGTCTGCCGTTCTCTCCTTCAGACGTCGGAAGGTGAGGCTCGACCCTCTCGGTGCGGGTCGTCCTGACGACGGACCGCACCCGGAGGGATGGCTCTCACGGTCGACGAATCAGGGAGAAACTGTACATTCATGATTGTAAACTTGTGGTACCGTGATCGCCTGCCCAGCTTCAGAGCTGCGGGCGGTCAGGTGCACTGCCGGTGCGGGATCCGAGGCTGAAAACCTCCAGCGACTTCATTCCTCAGAAGCCTGGAGGTTTCTCCATGTCCAGAATCGCGGACAAGCCGAACGCCCGCTGGTGGGCGCTCGCCGTTCTCGCCATGACCCAGCTCGTCGTCGTCCTCGACACGATGATCGTCACCATCGCCCTGCCTCAAGCCCAAGCAGATCTGGGGATGAGCGACAGCCTGCGCCAGTGGGTCGTCGCCGCCTACGCCCTCGCTTTCGGAGCACTTCTCCTTCTCGGCGGTCGGATCGCCGACTACGGGGGCCGGAAGCGCACCTTCATGGTGGGGATGACCGGTTTCGGAGCCGCCTCGCTCTGGGCCGGACTGGCTCAGAGCGGTATGGAGCTCGTCATCGCCCGCGGTGTCCAGGGCGCGTTCGCAGCGCTGCTCGCCCCCGCCGCGCTCGCCATGCTCACCGTCACGTTCACCCACGGCAAGGAACGCAATCTCGCCTTCGCCGTCTTCGGCACGGTCGCCGGATCCGGAGCCGCCATCGGCCTGATCCTGGGCGGCGTGCTCACCGAATTCACCGACTGGCGCTGGTGCCTCTTCGTCAACCTGCTCTTCGTCGCCTTCGGCCTCGTCGGCGGGGCTCTCGTGCTTCGCGAGAGCAAGGCGGACGGAGACAATCGCCACGACGTCTGGGGAACCGTCACGGTGACCCTGGGACTGGGCGCGATCGTCTACGGGTTCACGCGGGCCGAGCACGGATGGGGCGCGATCGACACCGTCGCCTTCCTCGCACTCGGCATCGTCCTGCTGACCGTCTTCGTGCTCATCGAACGCACGGTCGACCAGCCCCTGCTGCCCCTGCGCGTCATCCTGCGTCGCGTGCGAGGCGGCGCGATCCTGATTCAGGCCGCGAACGGCGCCGTGATGATCGGGGCCATCCTCTACCTCGCGTTCTACTTCCAGATCGTCCTCGGAATGGGGCCGCTGACGGCCGGGCTCGCGAACCTCGCCATGACCGTCGCGATCATGGCGTTCTCGCCCGTCACCACGAAGATCCTCAACACGTTCGGCCCCCGACCCCTGATGATCGTCGGGCCGCTCGTCTCGGCAGCAGGGCTCTTCCTGCTCCTCGGCATCACCCCGGACGGGAACTACTTCCTCCAGGTCCTGCCCGCCATGGTCGTGCTCGGGATCGGACTCTCCATGCTCTTCGTACCCGTCCAGAACCTCGCCCTTCTCGGGGTCGAGAACGAGGACGCCGGAGTGGCCTCAGCCGTCGTCAACTCCGTGTTCCACATCGGCGGATCCATCGGGCTCGCGGTGTTCACCGTGTTCTACGCGAGTACCGCGGACTCCGCCATGGCGTCCGGAACGGCCGAACTCGCCGCGTTCACCGACGGCTACAAGGCGGTGTTCCTGGCTGCCGCAGTGACCATGGTCGCCGCCTCCGTCATCGGACTCCTCCTCATCCGAGGGAAGAAGGAGGACCTCGACCCCGCCTGGGACGAGGCGGAGGTCGCCCTCGTCCACTGAGACGATGCCGAAGGGGCGGGCCGGTTCGTGCAGCAGCGACAGACCGGCTCGCCTCTTCCCGTCCGACTCACGACACCCCGTACCTCGTCGACCGACGACCTCCCCTCGATGAGGGAGTCGGTCGTGGATCGCAACGGTCCGGTCGTCCGACGCGGCCGCGTCATCCGGTGGGTCTTCTCCCGCGATGCCGGCTGCACCGCCGAGATCATCGAGGGCCGCGACCCGTTCGCCCGGCACATCACCACAGAGAGGAACGACGACGCCCGGCCGCCCTCAGATGAGGGGCGGCCGGGCGTCGTCGGTCGAAGGAGCCGGTCAGGTCATCCGCAGCGGAGCGCCGGGTAGGCGGCGCTCACGGGAGCGGAGGCACTGCCGACGGTGGCGACCCCCTGGACGGTGCCGGCGGTGACCGAGGCGGCCCGCGTGGTCACGGCCAGCGAGGCGGTCCGGCCTGCGTCGATCTGCTGCGTCTTCGCGCCCCACAGGGTGTTCCAGCGGAGGTCGGCGGTCGACGCGGCCTTGTTGACGGTGGTCAGCGTGACCACCACCTTGCCCGCGACGCAGCGAGCCGCCGCCGTGGCGGTGACGGGCACAGCCGGCGCCTTCACGGTGATCGTCGCCGTGACGGTGCGGTTGGCCGAGGCCACCTCCTGCTCCTTCGAGAGCGAGAGGTCGAGCCGGCCGCTCGCGCGGATGTTCACGCCCTTGAACCAGGTGTTGCGGTCCGAGTCGAACAGGCCGCCCGCGTTCTGCGGGTCGGTCGCCGTGTGCGGGTCCGGGTAGGGGCGGGCGTGGTAGGCGAGGAGCAGGTTGCCCGACTCGTCCTCGACGAACGAGTTGTGCCCGGTGCCGGCCTGCTGGCGCGAGAAGTACTGCGTCTCGTCCGCGCCGAGACGGCCCAGGTAGGTGTCCTCGGTGTCCAGTACGGGGAACGCGGTCTGCGTCCACGTCGCGGGGTTGAGGAGGTCGGCACTCGCATCGGCCGTGAGCATGCCGAGCGAGTAGTACTTGTCGACCGTTCCGCCCGAGTAGGTGAGGTACATGCGTCCTCCCTCGGACACGATGAACGGCGCCTCGACGACGCCCTGGTCGCTGCCCTCGGTGGTGTCGGACGGGGTCGGCGAGCGCTTGCCCGACTCCCACGGCTGGCTCTCGCCGTAGATGCGGCTGACCGCACCGGAGACCAGCGGGACGGTGCCCTTGGGTCCCATCGTCGCCTTGGCGAGTGAGAGCGTGTTGCCGTTGGGCAGGATCCAGTAGCCCTGGGTGGCGCCGTTCTCCTGGCGGTCGATGTAGCTGACGTCGAAGGCCGCGCCCTCGAGGACGACCGGCTCGCCCCACTTCGTCTTGTCGAGGAAGCCGCCCGCGGCGATCGAGGCGTCGGTCCCGGTGTAGGGGATCAGGACGGTGTTGTCGCACCAGCCGCCCACCGGCGCGTAGCCCTTGTTCATGCCGGCGACGATCCACCAGGTGCCGTTGATCTTGTGGAACTCCTGCGCCCAGATGTATCCGCCCCAGCCGTAGAAGGTGTTCGGGTACTGGCTCTGGAGGCCGGGCGTGCCGGCGTCGGGGTCGATCACGATCTGCTCAGGAGCGGAGTCGAGACCGGCGATGGTCTTCGAGCGCTTGAGGCCGATCTTGCGGTAGCTGGAGCTCTCCTCGATCGGGCCGAGGGAGTCCTGTCCGTAGTGCGAGCCCGTGAGGTAGTAGTAGCCGTCGTCCTCGTTGAAGAAGACGTGCGGATCCGCGCGGGCCTCGTTGACCATCGCCTCGGGGTCCTGCTGGACGGCGCCGGTGACCTGGTAGGTCCCGGGACGCGAGGTGTCGACGGCGGTGGTCAGATCGTCCTGCCAGTCGACGTTGAGCGACTTGGTCGAGCCGTCGTTGTACTCCATCACGGCCTGCCCCGGGAGCGCTGCGGCGATCGCAGCGGATCCGGCGCCGGCGTCGACGGAGCCGCTGAGCGACTTCACACCGGTGTTCTTCAGGTCGACGTACTCGCGGTAGAACGTGCCGAACTCGGACGAGGTCAGCGTCGTCTCGCCGGCCTGGCCCTGGGTGAACCAGGCGGGGAGACCCGAGCCCTGGACACCGGGGACGCGGGCGTCGGCGCGGGTGGTCGCTCCGGGAGCGGTGCCGGAGGCGAGGTCCGTGAACAGCGTCACGCGGCCCTCGGTGGTGAGCAGATCGGTCCAGAACAGCTTGTAGACGCCGAGGGCGGAGTCGAAGACGATCCGCGGGTCGGTCACGACCGAGCCCGGCGCGACCCGGAGGACGCGCTGGTCGCGGAAGGTGCGGCCGTCGGCGGAGCTCCAGAGGTAGACGGAGTCCGTCGCGTTGTTCTGCGACGAGACCGCGCCGAGCGAGCCGTCCTTCGAGCGGAACAGCAGCGGCGAGCCCATCTGGGCGTTCGGGCGCTGCGCCTGGTCGCCGTCCTTGAGGACGGAGAGGATCGACTGCGAGCGGTTCAGCGGCTCCCAGGTGGTCGCGCCGGCGGGCAGTGCGGCCGTGAAGAGCGAGTCCGCGCGACGGTCGTCGTTGTAGGCCAGCGGGTCGTCCTTCACTCCGTTCGTCGTGGTGACGGTCTTGACGGAGGTGGCGATGCGCCCACCGGGCACGGCGAGGGTGCTGTCCCACGCGTAGGTCTGCCCGGCGACGGCTGCCTGGAGGCGGACGGCGACGGGAGCGGTGAGGCCCGAGAGGTTCACGGCGCCGGTGGAGGAGACGCGCGCGGCGCCGGCGCCGGAGGCGGTCCAGGTCACGGTGTTCCCGAGCACCTGCGCGGGCAGGTCGCCGAGCACGGTCGTGGGGACGTCGAGTGCTGCGCGCAGGTCGGTCGCCACGGTGCTGCTGGTCGCGCCCAGCTCGGCCCCGGTCAGGGCGCGGTCGTAGACGCGCAGGTTGTCGAGGAGACCGGTGAAGTACTCCCCGCCGCCCCAGTTGGCCTTGCCGACCTGCAGGACTCCGCCGGTCGATCCGAGGACCGTTGCGAGCGAGGGGCCGGCCGTCGTGACGGCCACGGGCTTCGCGTCGACGTAGAGGCGGGCGGTGCCGGCGCTCAGGACGAGGTCGACGTGCTTCCACTCCGTGCTGCTCGGGCCGGTGAGGTTGCCCGAGGAGTCGCGGGCACCGCTGTTGGCGTACCGCTCGACGGTGATGCCGGTCGTCCTGTCGAGGACGCCGACGTACTTCTCCTGGGCGTAGTCCTGGGTCGCGGCCGAGCGTGCGGCGAAGACCGACCAGCCGACGTTGTCCGCGGCGGCGGGCTTGGAGTCGTACGACAGGGTGACGGAGTCGCGCCCCTTCAGCAGCGGCTGCCCGTCGGTCCCGGTGAGATCGAGCCAGAACGAGGAGGACAGCGAGACGGCGCTGCCCTGCCCGGTGCGCCCGGCGACGAGGGTCGGCGTCCCCTTCACGGCGGCGCGGGTCGACCTGTCGGTGAAGGCGCCTCCGCTCGGGGCGGTGTCGAAGGTGAAGTCCGCGAGCAGGCTCTGCGCGGGGGTGGTCGCCGCTGTCGCGGCGACGGCGACCGGCACGGCGGCGCCGGCGGCGAGGGCGATCGTCGCGGAGGCGGCGAGGGTGGCGGCGAGCAGGCGCGAGCGCCTGCCTCCGCCCGGGGGTCGTGACGTCATCGTCGACGTGTCCTCTCGGGTTCTGCAGCGAACCGGTGGGCGGACGGGGGATCCCGCCTGCGGTGTGGTCTCCGCACGGTACCGGCGATTGTTCACGGTAACAAGAGAGCACGACCTACCTGTTGCGAAATACCCACACCGAGGCGAAGGCCCGGATGAGCAGAACGCCGCAGAGGGTGGGCCGACAGCGCGCGCGCCTGCCCCCCCCGCCCGGTCAGTGCCCGCGCGCGATCCACTCCTCGCGGTGCGGGGCCTCCGCTCCGATCGTCGTCGAGTCGCCGTGGCCGGTCCGGACGACCGTCTCGGCGGGCAGCGTCAGCAGGCGATCAGTGATCGAGTCGATGATCGTCGGGAAATCGCTGTAGGAGCGGCCGGTGGCCCCCGGGCCGCCCTGGAAGAGCGTGTCGCCGGTGAACACCGTCCCCAGCGCCTCGGCCACGAAACAGACCGCTCCGGGGGTGTGGCCCGGGGTGTGGCGCACCTCGAGCGCGATGCCGGCGACGGTCACGACCTGACCGTCGACCAGACCGCCGCTCGGGGCCGTGCCGGGGTGCACGGCGTCCCACAGCATCCGGTCGGCCTCGTGGAGCAGCACCGGGGCGCCGGTCGCCGCGCGGACGCCCTCGACCGCGTCGAGGTGGTCGTCGTGCCCGTGGGTCAGCAGCACGGCGAGGAGCCGGCGCTCGCCGACGGCCGCGAGGATCGCCTCCGCGTCGTGGGCCGCGTCGATGACGACGCACTCGGAGTCGTCGCCGACGATCCAGACGTTGTTGTCGACGTCCCAGGTGCCGCCGTCGAGGCTGAACGTGCCGCTCGTGACGAGTCGCTCGATCCGTGCGCCCATCAGAGCACCACCACCGAGCGGAGCACGTCGCCGCCGGCCATCGTGGTGAAGGCCTCCTCGATGTCCTCGATCCCGATCCGCTCGCTCACGAACTCGTCCAGCGGCAGGCGGCCCTGGAGGTAGAGGCCGGTCAGCATCGGGAAGTCGCGCTCGGGCAGGCAGTCGCCGTACCAGCTCGACTTCAGCGAGCCGCCGCGGCCGAAGACGTCGAGCAGGGGGATCTCGAGGGTCATCTCGGGAGTCGGCACCCCGACCAGCACCACGGTCCCGGCGAGGTCGCGGGCGTAGAACGCCTGACGCCAGGTCTCGGGGCGGCCCACGGCGTCGATGACGACGTCCGCTCCGAAGCCGTTCGTCAGGGCCTGCACCGCTGCGACGACGCCCGCCTCGTCGAGGCCGCTGGAGTCGATGACGTGCGTGGCGCCGAGCTTCTCGGCCACGACCAGCTTCTTGGGGTCCCGGTCGATCGCGATGACCGTGCCGGCGCCCGCGAGAGCGGCGCCGACCACGGCCGCCGTGCCGACTCCTCCGCAGCCGATGACCGCGACGGAGTCACCGCGCGTCACGTTCCCGGTGTTCATCGCCGCGCCGAGGCCGGCCATGATCCCGCAGCCGAGCAGGCCCACCGCGGCGGGGTCCGCCTCCGGATCGACCTTCGTGCACTGCTTCGCGTGCACCAGGGTCTTCTCGGCGAACGCCCCGATCCCGAGGGCGGGGCTGAGCTCGGTGCCGTCCTCCAGGGTCATCCGCTGCGTCGCGTTGAAGGTGTTGAAGCAGTACCAGGGCTCGGCCCGGGTGCAGGCCCGGCACTCGCCGCAGACCGCGCGCCAGTTGAGGACCACGAAGTCGCCGACCGCGACGTGGGTGACGCCCTCGCCGATCGCGCTGACCCGACCGGCCGCCTCGTGCCCGAGGAGGAAGGGGAAGTCGTCGCTGATCCCGCCCTCGCGGTAGTGGAAATCGGTGTGGCAGACACCGCAGGTCTCGATGTCGACCACGGCCTCGCCCGGGCCCGGGTCGGGGACGACGATGTCGACGAGCTCCACGGGAGCGCCCTTCGACCGGGCGATGACGCCGCGCACAGTGGTGGGCATGGGGGCTCCTTCGACGGGGGCGTGCAGGTCCGCTCCACAGTAACGACCGCGGGAGGCGGGTGCGCCGGGTGGACGCGGGCGCTCCCGCCCTCTCCGGGGCCGGGCCGCCCGCCTCGCGGACCGCGACCCTGACAGTCGGTAGGGTGCGGGCCATGCGCACTCTGTACCCCGAGATCGAGCCCCACGACTCCGGCATGCTCGACGTCGGCGACGGCCACTCGCTCTACTGGGAGGTCTCGGGCAACCCCGAGGGCAAGCCCGTCGTGTTCCTGCACGGCGGCCCCGGAGCCGGCACCTCGCCCGCCCACCGCCGACTGTTCGACCCCGAGAAGTACCGCATCGTGCTGTTCGACCAGCGGATGTGCGGCCGCTCCACGCCGCACGCCGGAGAGCCGGAGGCCGACCTCTCGACCAACACCACCTGGTACCTCGTCGCCGACATCGAGCGCCTCCGCGAGCACCTCGGCGTCGAGCGCTGGCTCGTGCTCGGCGGCTCCTGGGGCTCGACCCTCGCCCTCGCCTACGCCGAGACCCACCCGGAGCGGGTCAGCGAGATCGTCCTCCGCGGCATCTTCACCCTCCGCCGCGCCGAGCTCGAGTGGTTCTACGAGGGGGGCGCCGCCGCGGTCTACCCGGATCTCTGGGAGGGCTACACCTCCGTCGTCCCGGCCGGCGAGCGGGGCGGCCTCATCGAGGCGTACTACCGCCTCCTCCACGACGCGGACCCCGCGGTGCACGGTCCCGCCGGCGTCGCCTGGACCACCTGGGAGGCGTCGACCATCACCCTCCTGCAGAAGCCGGAGCTGATCGCGGACTGGTCCGATCCCGTCTTCGCGCTCGCCTTCGCCCGAATCGAGAACCACTTCTTCGTGCACAAGGGCTGGCTGGAGGAGGGGCAGCTCATCCGCGACGCCGGCGTCCTCCGCGACATCCCGGCCGTCATCGTGCAGGGCCGCTACGACATGTGCACGCCGGCCTTCACCGCCTGGGACCTGCACCGGGCCTGGCCCGAGGCCGACTTCCGGATGATCGCCGACGCGGGCCACGCCTTCGACGAGCCGGGCATCCTCGACGCGCTGATCGAGGCGACGGACCGCTTCGCGTCGTGACGGTCGGCCCGTCCGCGGCTCGCGGCCGGGAGGCGCGGGGCGTCAGCGCCTGAGTGTCCCGCGCCCGGTGCCGTCGCGCCCCGGGAGCGGGTCTACCCTGATCAGATGCGCGCGGACGACTCCTCCGGGATGGAGGACTGGCCCACCGGCCGGCTGCTCTCCACCGCCTCCCGGATGGTCGAGCACGCCTGGCACGGCGCCCTCGCCGAGATCGGCCTCACCCACGCCGGACTGATCGTGCTGCACCTCCTGCAGGCGGGCCCCGTCGCGCAGAAGGAGCTGGCCGCCTCGGCCCACGTCGAGGTGCAGACCATGTCGCGCACCATCGAGCGCCTCGAGCGCGAGGGGCACGTCTCGCGCACCACGGATCCGTCCGACCGCCGCCGGCAGCTGGTCGCGCTCACCGCCGCGGGCAGCGAGGCCTGGCGCCGGGCGCACCGCCTCGAGGTCGACATGTTCCCGGGCTCGCTCGAGCACGGCCCCCTGCGCGAGGCGCTGCTCGAGATCATCCGCTCTGCCAGCGAGTCGCGCTGGGGCTGACCGCAAGCCCGAGCGGCGCCCTTCCGCGGAGCGCTAGCTTCGTCCGCATGACCTTCAACGACGACTCCCAGCTCAGCGGCGGCAAGGTCCGCCGCCGAGGCCGCACCACCGGCATCGCCGTCGGCGGAGGCGCGGTGGGTGTGGTCGTGCTCGCGCTGCTCTCCCAGCTGCTCGGCGTGAACCTCTCGGGCCTCGGCGAGGTGTTCGGCGGAGGAGGCTCCTCGCCGGAGGGCGTCACCTCCACCGCGGTGGCCTGCGACAGCGGCGCCGACGCCAACACGCAGGTCGACTGCCGCCTCGAGGGCGCGGCCGAGTCGCTCGACCGCTACTGGGGCGAGCAGACGCTCACCCTCGGAGTCGCCTACACGACCCCGACCGGCGTCGACCTGTTCGAGGACCAGACCACCACCGGCTGCGGGAGTGCGTCCGCCGCGGTCGGCCCGTTCTACTGCCCGCCGGACCGGACGATCTACCTCGACACCGACTTCTTCGACGAGCTGCGCACCCGGTTCGACACCTCGGGCGGATCGCTCGCGCAGATGTACATCCTCGCCCACGAGTGGGGCCACCACATCCAGAACCTGACCGGCGCGATGGAGTCGGCGGACCGCTCCGGCACCGGCCCCGAGTCGGATTCGGTGCGCCTCGAGCTGCAGGCCGACTGCTTCGCCGGCGCCTGGGTGGGCGACGCCTCGACGGTGCCCGACGAGACCGGCACCCCCTACCTCAAGCCGGTGACGGCGCAGGAGTACCAGGACGCGCTCGGCGCCGCGGCCGCCGTCGGGGACGACCGCATCCAGGAGCAGGCCACCGGCACCGTCGACCCGGAGGGGTGGACGCACGGCTCGGCCGAGCAGCGCCAGCGCTGGTTCCAGGCCGGCTTCGAGGGCGACGCCACCAGCTGCGACACCTTCAGCGCTTCGCAGCTCTGACCGCGCGGCGCCGCTCCCGCGCGTGCGCTCTGCAGGCTTCCGTGCGATCTGCAGGCCCGCGTGCGCTCTGCAGGCTCCCGGAGTGCGATCTGCAGGACGCGGTGCGTTGTGCAGG
>NZ_PSUG01000040.1:0-36828 GCF_002931755.1 Rathayibacter sp. AY2B3
ACCACCGGGTCGCAGCCGCCGAGCCGCTCGACCAGCTCGCGCTGAGCGGGATCGGTCGTGGTCAGCTGCATCGCGATCGCCCGAGCGACCGCGGTGACCTTGATCGAGTGCGTGAGCCGATTGTGCACGACCTGCCCGACGCCCGAGGGCGAGATGACCTGGGTCACCGCGGAGAGGCGGGCGAAGTACGGCGAGAAGCGGATCCGCTCGAGGTCGACGCGGTACTCGGGGTACTCCTCGCCGGTGGCGAACCGGTCGACCGGCTCGGGGATGCGCCGGTCGCGGCGGTGGTCGTGCGGGGCCGAGGCCCGCGGGGCCGTCGTCTCGGAAAGTGCCGGCTCGCTCATGGCTTCACCCTAATCAGGGGCGCGGGGGCGGAGGCGCGCGTCACGCGGGACTCTCGCGCGGGGCGACGGCGAGGTGCACGGCCGCAGCGACGACCGCGCCGACGACGTAGGCGGCGATGTCGAGCCAGGAGAAGGTGGCGCCGACGACGAGGCGGAGCGGCGCCCACAGCTCGACCAGGCGCGACGCGACTCCGATCGCCTGCAGCTGCTCCATCGCGATCGACCAGGCCAGCGCGATCCCGGCAGCCGTCACGCCCGGGATGCGGGGCAGGAGCACCGCGATCAGCAGCGCCACCAGCACGACGTAGGCCACTCCGCCGGCGAGGTCCGCGAGCAGCCCCGTCAGCACGAACCGCAGCGCCAGGCCCAGGCCGAGCACGGCGACGGCCGCGATCGCGAAGCGGAGCCGCACCCTCACCGGGCACGCTCCTCGAGGGCGCGCTGGAGGCGGTCGAGAGCGAGGAGGAACGTGCGGTCGTCGGCCACGCGCCAGCCGAGGGCGGCCGGTGCGGCGACGACCAGGGGCACGAGGACGGTGCGCGGGCGCCGCCTGGCCGCTCGGAGGACGGCGGAGGCGGGCGGCGGGGCGAGGACCGCCAGGACCAGCGCACGGACCCGGTGGGCTCCCGAGGGCGAGGTGCCGACGCCCACCGAGACGATCCGGTCCCATCCGGCGATGCGCAGGGCGTCCGCGTGCTCGGCGGCGAGCTCGAGTCCGTCGCGGCCGACGGCGAGCACCGCGGCGGCGGCGGCCGGAGCGGCGGAGGCGGGTGCCGCGATCCGGCGCAGCGCCCGGTCGAGCTCGGGAGTGCGCAGGACGGCGAACCCCTCGGTGACCGCGGCGAGCGCCGCCAGCCGGCGCTGCCGCTCCGGGGCGGCCTGGCGGACCCGGGCCCGGACGGCGGCCGGGGCGGGCAGGGGCGCGGCGAGCAGCGCGGTCGGCTCGAACCGCGTGCGCGGGGGCAGCGGGACCGTCGGCGGCGTGCGCGGCGGGGGCTCGCCCCAGTGCGGCGTCGATGCGGGATCCATGCGCCCCTCCCTCCTCGCGCGGCTCCGAGCCGCCCCTGAGATCATCCCTCCTCCGCCCTCCCGCCTTGCCGAGAGCGCCCGGCGGGCTTACGATGGAGTACCCCCCGGGGGTATGCCGTGACGGGCGTGCCGACCGGACGCCCACCGGGCCGATCGATCGGATCGGACCGGACGCACGACACAGGAGGACCCATGAGCACCAGGATCGACCTCGGCCTGACCGCGAGCGGATCGACGGGAGGCTGCGGCTGCGGCGGAGGCGGCGCCTGCGCGTGCGGCGGCCACGGAGGCGCTGACCGCTCCGACTCCGGCCACGCGGCGCAGGGCTCCCTGTCGGCCGCGTCCGTGCAGAGCTTCGGCGTCGCGGGCATGACGTGCGAGCACTGCGTCCGCAGCGTCACCGAGGAGCTCGCCGCCTACCCCGAGGTCTCGGCGGTCGACGTGTCGCTCGCCCCCGACGGGGTCTCGACCGTCACGGTCGGCTCCTCCCGGCCGCTCGGCCGCGAGGAGATCGCCGCCGCCGTCGCCGACGCGGGCTACCGCCTCGCTCCCCTGAGCTGAGATGCCCGAGACCACCGGCACCCCGCTCGAGCTCGCCATCGGAGGGATGACCTGCGCCTCCTGCGTCGCGCGGGTCGAGAAGCGCCTCGACGCGCTCCCCGGCGTCCACGCGACCGTCAACCTCGCCCTCGAGCGCGCGACGCTGACCCTCCCGCCCGGCACGACTCCGGCCGACGCGATCGCCGCCGTCGAGGCCGCGGGCTACCGCGCGACGGTCCCCTCCACCGGCGAGGCGGCTCCCGCGGAGGAGCAGGAGGAGCAGGAGGAGCAGAGCGACGACGACCGCGAGCGGCGCGCCCTGCGCACCCGGCTCCGCGTCTCCGCCCTGCTCGCCGTGCCGGTGGTCCTGCTCTCGATGATCCCGCCGCTGCAGTTCGCGAACTGGCAGTGGCTCGCCCTCGCCCTCGCCTCACCGGTCGCGGTCTGGGGCGCGCTCCCCTTCCACCGCAACGCCTGGCGGGCGCTGCGGCACGGCTCGACCACCATGGACACCCTGATCAGCCTGGGCGTCAACGCCTCCTTCGCCTGGTCGGTCTGGGCTCTGTTCCTCGGCGACGCCGGGCGGCCCGGCATGAGCATGCCCTTCGAGCTGCTGGGCAGCCGCTCCGGCCACGACGAGATCTATCTCGAGGTCGCCGCCGCCGTCCCCGTCCTCGTGCTGGCCGGCCGCTACCTGGAGGCGCGGTCGAAGCGCGACGCCGGTGCGGCGCTCCGGGCGCTCCTCCGCCTCGGCGCGAAGGACGCCGTGCGCGTCGCCGCCGACGGACAGGAGGAGCGCGTGCCCGCGTCCTCGCTCGCCGTCGGCGATGTCCTCCGCGTGCGCCCCGGCGAGACCGTCGCCGCCGACGGCACCGTGCTCGAGGGCTCGAGCGCGATCGACGCGAGCATGCTCACCGGCGAGAGCGTGCCGGTCGAGGTCGGCCCCGGCTCTACCGTGACCGGCGGAGTGCTCAACGCGCACGGCCTGCTCACCGTCCGCGTCGACCGCGTCGGCTCCGCGACCACGCTCGCGCGGATGGGCCGCCTCGTCTCGGACGCCCAGGCCGGCAAGGCGCGCGTCCAGCGGCTCGCCGACCGCGTCTCCTCCGTCTTCGTGCCGGTCGTGGTGGTGCTCGCTCTGGCCACCCTCGCCGGCTGGCTGATCGCCGGCGCCGACCTCGCCGCCGCCGTCTCGCCCGCCGTCGCCGTCCTCGTCGTCGCGTGCCCGTGCGCGCTGGGCCTGGCCACCCCGACCGCCGTCCTCGTCGGCACCGGCCGCGGATCCCAGCTCGGGATCCTCCTCCGCGGGCCGGAGGTGCTCGAGGCCGGGCGCCGCATCGACACCGTCGTGCTCGACAAGACCGGCACGCTCACCACCGGCGCCTTCCAGGTCGTCGAGTCCAGCGACGACGAGAGTCTGCGGATGCTCGCCGCCGTCGAGCGCGGGTCGGAGCATCCGCTCGCCGCGGCGATCGTGGCCGGGGCCGCGCACCTCGACGTCCCCGAGGCGACCGGGTTCCGCTCCAGCACCGGGTTCGGCGTGCGTGCCCGGGTCGAGGGCCGCCTGGTCGTCGCCGGCCGGCTGCGCTGGCTGGAGGAGCAGTGGGGCTTCGCGCCGGGCGCTCTCGCCGAGCGCGCCGAGCGCGCGACCGCCGAGGGCGGCACCGTGGTCGGCGTCGGCTGGGAGGGAGCGCTGCGCGGCTTCGCGGTCCTCCGCGACGAGCCGAGGCCGGAGGCGTCCTGCACCGTCCGCGCCCTGCGCGAGCGGGGCCTCCGGGTCCTGGTGCTGACCGGCGACAACCCGCGTGCGGCACAGGCCGTCGCCTCGGCCGTCGGCATCGACGAGGTCGTCGCCGAGGTGCTGCCGGAGGAGAAGCTCGCCGTGATCGAGCGGCTGCGGGCGGAGGGCCGGCACGTCGCCTTCGTCGGCGACGGCGTGAACGACGCCGCAGCGCTGGCCGCCGCCGACGTGGGGATCGCGATGGGCGCCGGATCGGACGCGGCGATCGAGGCGAGCGACATCACGCTCGTCGGCGACGACCTCGGCCGGGTGCCCGACGCCCTGCGCCTCGGGCGCCGCACCCTCGCGGTCATCCGGGGCAACCTCTTCTGGGCCTTCGCCTACAACGTGGCCGCGATCCCGCTCGCGATGGCCGGACTCCTCGGGCCGCTGGTCGCCGGCGCCGCGATGGCGTTCTCGAGCGTCTTCGTGGTGCTGAACAGCCTGCGGCTGCGCTCGTTCCGCTGAGTCCCGCTGGGCCGTCCGACGTCGCCTCCCGGCGCTCTTGACGGCCCGCCCGCGGATCGCGAGGGTGAGCGCATGAGCCTCTTCATCAGCTGCCCGGTCGACGACGTCGAGCGCGCCACCGCCTTCTACACCGCGCTCGGCTGGACGCTGAACGCCGAGATGTCCCGCGAGGACGTGTCCTGCTTCGCGATCAGCTCCGACACGTCGGTCATGCTCGCGAGCCGCGCGATGTACGAGAGCGTCGGCGCCACCGAGGAGCTGATCGGCGCCCCCGGCACCCCCTCGAAGGTGACCGTCTCGTTCGACCTCGA
Organism: Rathayibacter sp. AY2B3; assembly: GCF_002931755.1. Classification (NCBI taxonomy): domain Bacteria; kingdom Bacillati; phylum Actinomycetota; class Actinomycetes; order Micrococcales; family Microbacteriaceae; genus Rathayibacter; species Rathayibacter sp. AY2B3. The sequence goes on from NZ_PSUG01000040.1 coordinate 4,476, forward strand.
CAGCCGTGAGGCCGTCGACGAGCTCGTCGAGCGGGCCGCCGCCGCGGGCGGCCGGATCGGCGACACCGACGACTACCCGTTCATGTACCAGCGCCAGTTCGACGACCTCGACGGGTACCACTACTCCCCGTTCTGGATGAAGCCGGGCGGCGACGCGAAGGAGTGACGGAGCGGCTCCGCGTGGCGCAGGCGGTGCGACAGGGCCGGGAAGGTCCTTCCGCGTGGCGCAGGCGGTGCGAATTGCCGGGGGGTCACTCCGCGTGGCGCAGGCGGTGCCGCCGGACCGCGGCCCGGTTCGCGCAGCGGACGGAGCAGTACCGCTGCCGGCCGTTCCGCGTCACGTCGACGACGACGTTCCTGCAGTGGTCTCCCGGCGCCCGACCGGCCTCGCACCGCAGGAGGCGGCTCATCCCCCGGGTCGTCAGGTGCAGCGCCGTGCCCACCGCGATGACGGCGTGGAGGACGTGCGCCAGCGACTGGTCCTGGTCGCGGTAGTGCAGGTGCCAGCCCTCGTCGTCGTGGTCGGTCAGGCGCGGGTACGCGGCGATCGCGGCCATCTGGCGGTTCAGCGACGTCGCCCGGTCGCTCGGAGTCGGCGCGTCGACCACGTCCAGCCACTCGTCGATCACGTCGCGTGTCCTGGCGTGGTCGTCCGGGCCGGACTCGAAGGCCATCGTCATGCCGAAATCGCGCGTTCGCGCCTCGATGCCCTCGCGGTCGGACGGCCAGTCGTTCGCGAGGGAGGCGGCGAGCAGGACCGCGTACTCGCCGTAAGGGTTGAGCTGCATAAGACCATGACAGCACAGTGGCCTCATGCTCACCTCCTCCCCCTCCCCTCGTCCCGGCACGGCGCCCGCCGTGGATCCGCACGAGCACGGCTGGACGACCGAGTCGGCGCACCGGACCAGCGAGGGCGCCGTCGTGTACATCCGCTGCGTCGACTGCGGAGTGCGCCGCGTGGACGTGCGGACCGGCCACCAGGATCCGCCGACCGCTCTCAGCCGCGTGCTGCCGGCGTCCGAACGGCTGCACCCGGAGTGGAGCAGCGGGAGGATGAGGGGATGATCGCCGACCTGACCCTCCCCCGCGACGCCGGCCCCGGGGAGAGGAGCCTCCTCCTCCGGCGGGCGGTCCTCGACGACCTCCCCGCGCTCGTCCGGCTCCTCTCCGACGACCCGATCAGCGCCGGGCGCGGAGACGTCGCCGCCGAGGAGGACGAGGCCGCCGACGAGTCCGCCTTCCGGAGCATCGCGCAGGACCCGGGCAACGACCTCGTGGTCGCGGTGGACGGCGCCGGAGCCGTGGTGGGCACGCTGCAGCTGACCGTGATCCCCGGAATGGCGCGCCGCGGCAGCTCCCGCTTGCTCGTCGAAGCGGTCCGGGTGGCGAGCGCCGAGCGGTCGGCGGGGATCGGCACGGCCCTGATGCGCTGGGTGCTGGACGTCGCTGCGATCGAGCTCCGCACGCCGCTCGTCCAGCTGACCTCGGACGCCGCCCGCGCCGACGCCCACCGCTTCTCCGTGCGCCTGGGCTTCGTCGACTCGCACGTGGGCTTCCAGCGCCGCGTCGAGCTGCCGGGCTCGTAGCGGCGGCGCGGGCAGCCCGTCCGGACGCCTGATCGGCGTGTCCCCGCGAGCACGGCCGGCCCGGGAGTGGACGCCCCGAGCGGAGGCCCGGACGGCGCCGCTCGCCTCTCCCGGGCCGACGTGATTGGCTGGGCCGATGAGAACCGAGACCCGCCAGGGCGTCCCCCTCCTGCTCGTCGACGACGACGGGGCCGCGCTCTCGACCCCGGACGATGCGATCGCACTGATCGGCGAGACCTACGGGAGCGACGTCGAGACGATCGTGGTGCCCGTCGGCCGGCTGGACCCCGAGTTCCTCCGCCTGCGCTCCGGGATCGCCGGGGAGTTCGTGCAGAAGTCCGTGTCGTACGGCAAGCGGCTGGTGATCCTCGGCGACGTCAGCGGACCGGTGGCGGAGTCGAGCGCGCTGCAGGCCTTCGTCGTCGAGTCGAACCGCGGCGACCACCTCTGGTTCGCGGCCGACCTCGAGGCGCTCGACGCCCGCCTCCGCAGCTCCGGCACTGCGACCGAGCCCGGCGCCGACGGCGGAGTGGAGCCGACGCCCGGCCCCGCCCGCTGATGCCCCTGCTCCAGCCCGGCCCCGACGGCGCTCCGCCGGAGGTCGACGGTCCGGTCCGCCTCCTCCTGCTCGCCGACACGCACCTCCCGAAGCGGGCGAAGGCCCTCCCGGACGAGGTGTGGCGCGCGGTCGACGAGGCCGACCTGGTCGTGCACGCGGGCGACTGGGTCGACGAGGCGACGCTGGACGCGCTGGAGGAGCGGGCGGCGCTCCTGCTGGCAGTGTGGGGCAACAACGATCCGGAGCCGCTACGCGCCCGCCTGCCCGAGGTCGCGCGCGCCCGCATCGCCGGCCTCGACGTCCGCGTGGTCCATGAGACCGGAGCGGCGACCGGCCGCGAGATCCGCGCCGACGCCGCCCATCCGGGCGCGGACGTGCTCGTCTTCGGGCACAGCCACATCCCCTGGGACACCGTCTCTCCGGCGGGTCTCCGCCTGCTCAACCCGGGCTCCCCGACGGATCGGCGGCGCCGGCCGGCCTGCACCTTCCTGACCGCCACGGCGGACGACGGCGCCCTGCGGGACGTGCACCTGAACGCCCTGCCAGTGAGGGCGCGAACGGTTCCCGGCCGCGGCGCAAGGGGGTCACAGAGCATTTAGGTCGGCCTAAGCTCACCTGGATGAGCAGCTCACACGACCACCCCGACTCCGCGCACCTGCGCCCGGAGGGTCTCGACGACGCCACCGTGGCGGCGCTCGGGAAGCTCTCGGAGGCGCTCGAGACCGTCGAGCACGCCCGCGGTCTGCTCTACGGCTTCCACCGGCTCACCGGCGCGGCCGACCTCGCTCTGGGCGAGGCCGTCGACGCGCTGCGCGAGGCAGGCCACGCCGCGACCGCCGAGCGGATCGAGGCCGAGCTCGTCGGCCGCAACGTCATCGAGGGGCGCTGGACCTTCCAGATCGTCGAGGACTACGACGACACCTACTACGCCGCGTTCCGCGAGCAGGAGCGCGCCGCGCGCGACGAGCTCGCCGGCGGACGCCGCCACCTCTTCGAGTCCGAGATGAAGGAGGACCGCCGCTCCGGCGGCCGCCGCCACCACGAGTCGCGCCCGGAGGCGGGCTCGTGAACGCCGTCATCCGGATGCACGCCTCGTCGCTGCGGGTCAAGGCGGTCACGCCGGGCCGCGGCGGACGCGGCACTCCCCCCGAGCCCGAGGCGACCATGCGGCGCACCACGCTCAGCATCGACGGCCGCCGCTTCCTCCTCGCCGTCTCCCTCGACACCGAGGAGCTCGAGAAGCGCCTGGTCGAGGCCGTGCGCAACCGCGGCGACATGGTGAGCTTCACGGTCGCCGGCGAGCGCGAGGTCTGCGTGCTGGTCTCGCCCGGCGTCGCGGTCATCCTCGAGCACGAGGACGTTCCGGTCGAAGATCCGGACGTGGAGGACGCGCCGATCCTGTACGACGACGTCGAGTACCTGACCTGATCCGTCCGGGTCGTTCCGGTCCGCGACACCCGGCGCGGCCTCTCAGCCCGGGTCGTCCGTCCGCTCAGACCGCTCCGGTGCTCGCCCAGAGGTGGAACGCCGCGTGCGCCCGGTGCGGCCGCCACGCCTGCGACGCCGCCTCCGCCTCCGCCGTGCTCACCCGGCCGAGCGCCTTCCGCAGCACCAGGTCGCCGGCGGGGAACGCGTCCGGATCGCCGAGGAAGCGGAGCGCGAGGTAGTCGGCCGTCCACGGCCCGATGCCCGGGATCGCGAGGAGCGCGCGCCGCTGCTCCGGCAGGTCGCCCGCGCGGTCGAGCACGGGCCCGGCGGCGAAGGCCTCGGCGACGGCGCGCACCGTCCGCGCTCGGGCGTTGGTGATCCCGATCGCCGAGCGCAGCGCCTCGAACTCCGGAGCGAGCAGGGCGGCGGGTGCCGGGAACGCCAGCAGACCGCGCTCGCCCGGGGAGCCGAAGGCCGTGGCTGTCCGCCCGCCGAAGGTCCGGGCCGCGGCGACCGACACCTGCTGGCCGAGGACCGCCATGACCGCCGCCTCGAACGCCTCCGGGTACTGCGTCGCCCGCAGCCCCGGACGGGCTGCGACGGAGCGGGCGAGCAGCGGGTCCCGCGAGAGCTCGGCGCCGATCGCCACCACGTCGGAGTCGAGGTCGAACCAGGCGCGGACGACCGCCGCCGCCGCCGTCAGCACGTCCGGCTCCGCCTCCACCCGCAGCCCGGTCTCCGTCACCTCGAGTGCGATCGGCCGCGGCGCCCCGGCGAGGGTGAGCAGGCGCTCCAGCCGCCGGCCGTCGGCCGAGACCCGCTCCACTCCGGGGAGGGCGTGGTTGCGGAGGAGGCTCGCGGCGCCGGCGGAGTCGAAGGGCCCGAGGGCCGGCAGATCGAGGGAGGACGTCTCGTTCAGGGGAGCAGCACCATCTTGCCGCGCGCGCGGCCCGACTCGACGAGGGCGAGCGCGGCGGCCGCCTCGGTCAGCGCGAAGGAGGGCCCGAGCACGACCTCGAGCTCCCCGCGACCGGCGCGCTCGAGCAGGCCCGCCCGGGCGGCGTCGCGGAGTGCGGTTCCGGGATCCGCTCCCGGTCCGCCGCCGAGCATCAGGATCCCGCCGAGGCGGGCCGCGTGCTCGAAGCCGGCGACGGTGGCGATGCGCGAGCGGTCGGCGACGAGCGCCACGGAGGCGTCCAGCGCCTCATCGGTGCCCGCCGTGTCCAGCGCGACGTCGACGCCGCCGGGAGCGACGGCACGCACGCGCTCCTCCAGCCCGGCGCCGTAGCGGAGCGGCTCCGCGCCGAAGCGGCGGACGACCTCCTCGCCGCGCTCGCTCGTGGTGCCCAGCACCCGCGCTCCGCGGGCGACCGCGAGCTGCACGGCGAGCGAGCCGACTGCTCCGCTCGCCCCATGCACCAGGACAGTGTCCCCGGACCGGACGCGGGTGGCCTCGACGAGGTGCTCGGCGGTCGTCCCGGCCAGCAGCAGGCCCGAGGCCGCCGCCCAGCCGAGTCCGGCGGGCTTGGGCAGGACCGCGCTCGCGGGCGCGACCAGCTCGGCGGAGTAGCCGCCGGAGACCCGGAACGCCACGACCTCGTCGCCGACGCGGATCGGGCCGAGCAGTCCCTCGGCTCCCTCGCCGACCGCGGTCACGACTCCGGCGATCTCGCTGCCCGGCCGGACCGGCACCCGCCCGCGCCCGAACATCCCGCGCAGGAGCTTCGCGTCGGCCGGGTTCACGCCCGCGGCGCGCACCGCGATCCGCACCCTGCCGGGGCCCGGCTCCCCCGGATCGACCTCGACGGCGCGCAGCGCCTCCGGCCCGTCGAATCCCTCGGCCTGCATCGCGACGACCATGAGCCCGCCTCCCGTTCCCGGGCGCCCGCGCGCCCGAGCGCGACGCTAGCAGCAGCACCCGGCCCCGGACCCCCTGCGGAGAGCGCGGCCTCCGGCCGAGAACGCGCGTTCTGGTACCGCCTACCATGGAGGGATGTCCCCGATCCTCGACGAGCGCCCTCCCCGCGAGGCGATCCTCTCGGCCGCCGACCGGCTCTACTACGAGCGCGGCATCCAGTCCGTCGGGATGGACGAGCTCCGCACGGCCGCGGGCGTCTCGCTGAAGCGCCTCTACTCGGAGTTCCCGAGCAAGGAGTCGGTGGTCGTCGCCGTGCTGCACGGCCGGCACGAGCAGTGGACCCTCGGCGTGACCACCCGGGTCGCCGCGGCGGACGGACCCCGCGACAAGCTGCTCGCGATCTACGACTTCCTGTTCGACTGGTTCTCCGAGGACTCGTTCCGCGGCTGCGGCTTCATCAACGCCTTCGGAGAGCTCGGCTCGTCGAACCCGATGGTCGCCGAGATGGCGCGCGACCACAAGGAGTCGTTCCAGCGCTTCCTCGCGACCCTCGCGGGGGAGGCGGGAGGCGGCGCCGAGCTCGCCGCGCAGCTCGCGATCCTCGCCGAGGGCGCTCAGACCACCGCGGCCATCGCCGGAACCCCCGAAGCCGCCCTGCACGCGCGCCGCGCCGCCGAGATCCTCATCGACGCGGAGACGCGCCCCGTCTGAGGCGCCTCGCGAAGGGGGCTAGGCCTCGCCGCCCCCGGGCGGGCCGATCACCAGCAGCGCCGCGAAGACCACGGCGACCAGGGCCAGCACCAGCGCTCCGGCGAGCACGGGCCGCGCGAGCGCCCAGCGGAGGAGCCGGCTCGTCACGCGCCGGTCGCGCGGGTCGTCGGTGGCGTGCGTCCGCCAGGGCCCCTCCAGCAGACCGCGGCGCTCGAAGCCGCGCTCCAGCGGGACCGTCGCGTAGGGCACGACCGCACTGACGACGGCGAGCGCCGTCGCGCCCGCCGACCACCGCTGGTTGACCGCGAGCACCAGGGCCGCGGCTCCGTAGGCGAGGAACGCGAACCCGTGGATCGGCCCGGCGACGCTCACCGGCCAGTCGCCGGCTCCGGCCGCGTACTTCAGCAGCATCCCGACGATCAGGAGCGTCCAGGTCACCGCCTCGACGATCGACAGCAGGCGGAAGAGGCGGCGCGGGCTCATGGAACGGCTCCGTTCGGTCCGCGGCGACGCGGCTCGGGGTCGGTCGAGGGTCGCCGGGAGCCTACGGGAGCGCGGTCGCGAAGAAGCTGAGCGGCGCGTGAGCCGGCAGGCCTCAGCCCAGCGCGCCGGTGAGCGAGAGGGCCGACACCGCTCCGACCACGCCTGCGACGACGAGCGCGAGCGTGCCGGTCACTCCGCTGCGGGGGGCGGACGCCGCGGGTCCGACGGCCAGGCGCACCCAGAGACGGCGCGCCACGTCCTCGGCGGAGGGGCGGTCGGCGGGGTCGAGAGCGGTCATCGCGGTGAGGAGCTCGCGCCACTCCGCCGGGACCGACTCGGGGACGACGGGCGCGTGGTGGAGGCGCTGGATCGAGATCTCGAGCGTCGTGCCGGTGTAGGCCCTGCGGCCCGAGACGGCCTCGAGCAGGACCAGCCCGAGCGAGTAGACGTCGGAGGCCGGTCCGACCGGGCCGGAGCCGAGGCTCTCGGGACTGAGGTACGCGGCAGTGCCGACCAGCACGTCGGAGCGGGTCAGCCGGGCGTCGTCGACCGAGCGGGCGATCCCGAAGTCGCTGAGCTTGGCCTCGTGCGCGGAGAAGCCGGATGCGGTGGCGCGCGAGCGGACGAGGACGTTCTCGGGCTTCACGTCGCGGTGCAGGACGCCCTGCGCGTGCAGGTGCGCGAGAGCATCGGCCACCTGGGCGCCGACCTCCGCGATGAGCTGCTGGTCGCCGGAGCCGAACCAGTCGGCCGCCGGGTCGCTGCGGTCGAAGTACTCGAGGACGAGGAACGCGAGGTCGCCTTCCTCGCCGGGGATCTCGCCCTGGTCGAGGACGTCCACCACTGAGGCGTGGCGCGAGTCGATCAGGAAGCGGACCTCGCGCTCGCGGCGCGCCCGCTCGTTGGGGGTGTCCGGCACGTCGCGGTGGACCTTGACAGCGACCTGGCGGGCGAGGCGGAGGTCGCGGGCGCGGTAGACGACGGCGCTGCCGCCCTCCCCCACCCGCTCGAGCACGAGGTAGCGAGCGGCCAGAGTGGAGCCGACCAGCGGGTCCACGGCGTCGGCGGGGAGCGGCTGCAGGCGGTCGAGTTCGTCCAGCACGGTCAGCTCCCTTCGCGAATGAGTCTCTAGCTCGTCTAACTAGTAGTCCCTTCGTAGTGGTCGGGCGCCCTTCCGAGCAAGCACCCCGGGGGAGGTTGGCTTGACTAGATGTTCTTGCTACGAGACTGTCTAGACTGTTCGGCATGGACGAGGTCACGCTGAAGCGACCCGGGGCCTTCTGGTTCTCGGGTGAGGCGACCGAGCCCGGAGCGGTGGAGGTCCTCGCCGCGATGCGCGCCTTCCGCACGGCGGAGGCCGCGATGCGCCGCCGGACCCGCGGATCCATGGGCATGGGCGAGAACGACCTGCTGGCCGTGCAGTTCCTCATGCGCCGGCAGCAGAAGGGCGTGCACGTCAGCCCGAAGGACCTGGCCTCCTACCTCGGCATCTCCTCCGCCTCGACGACCGTGCTCATCGACCGCCTGGTCAAGAGCGGGCACGTCCTCCGCGAGCCGCACCCGAGCGACCGCCGCGCCATCCGCATCGTCGCCACCCCCACCTCCCACCGCGAGGTGCGCGAGACGCTCGACGAGATGCACCGCCGCATGCTCGAGGCCGCCGAGACGCTCAGCCCCTCCGAGGCCGGGACCGTCGTCCGCTTCCTGCAGACGATGCGCGACATCGTCGAGCGCCCGGCCGACTCCGAGACGGCCGACGCCGCTCAGGAGCTCGCGGGCGAGCCGATCGGCGAGTACGCCGACGGCGTGCTGGAGCAGCGCCGCGCCTGACCGGCGTCGGCCGTGCGTCCCCGGGAGTTCACTCCGAGGGTCTTCTGCCGCGCCCCGGATCCGACGGAGAATCGAGGCGTCCGGCGGCGATGGACAGAAAACGCAGTCCGCGACGTAAATAGCTAGCTCAACTAGTAGGAAGTCTTTCTAGCGATATAGAGTGACGGACGTCAGCCACTCGCATGTCAGATCGGAGCACACCATGGGCAACATCCTGTACGGCACTCCCCCCGCAGCCATCGAGGTCGAGGACCGCGCCCTCGCCCACCTCCAGATCGTCATCATCAACAAGTTCCGTCGCGACGAGCGATTCCTGCTCACCCTCGACGCGAGCCCCCAGGCCGGCACCGGCCGCCGCGGCGTGTGGATGCACCCGACCATCCCGATCCAGTTCGAGTTCAAGGGCAGCCGCCAGCCCACGATCAACCCGGAGTGGGTCGAGGCCCTCATGGAGCGCGCCAACAGCGGCGCCGGCCTCCGCATCGTGCCCGAGCCGACGAGCAACGCCGCCGTCCCGCTGCGCCGCGCCGAGCCCGCCGCCTGATCCGCCGCGCCGGAGCCGCCCCGATCACGTTCCGCCGCTGCACCGCCGACACGACCCGCCTCCCCGCTGGGGGGCGGGTTCCGTCGTCTCCGGGCCTGAGAACTCCGGGAGCGCGCGTGCAAGTGGTTGACATTCCGCGCCACGGTCAGGGTCGCAGTCCTACACTGCTCGTGCGGCACGGGGTCGTTCCGGCGGGCTCGTCCCTGCTGTCGCACGCATGACCGGCCGCCGGCCGCTCGGGCCCCCCTCTCGAGCGACCGGCGGACGGCTGCGCGGCGCACCCGAAGCGCCGTCCGCGAGGTCCGCCGGAACCAGGAGCGGCCAGATGACCCACGGCACGAACAGCCTCACCACCACCGTCGACGAGGTGCGCCCGGGCGACCTCTTCTGCGCCGTCGTCTCCCACGAGACCGAGCAGTGGCGCGTCGTCGCCGTCCTCGGCATCCGCGTCCTCGCCGAGCGGGTCTCCGGAGGAGACCGCCGCAGCTTCACCCTCCACTTCGTGCGCCACCAGCTGTCGCCGGACGTGCTCATCGCGAGGGGCGCCGCAGCGACGGCCTCTCCGGACTCCCGCCGCTAGAGCGCCGCCGTCGCCACAGCGGGCCGCACCAGCCGGGCGAAGAGGCGGTCGAACACGACCCGTCGATCGAACTGCAGGGCGTACTCCCGAGCGGCTGCCGCGCGGCGTGCGCGGTCGTCGGCGCTGAGCTCGAGGACGGCGTGGTCGAGGAGCGCGGCGATCGTGTCCGGGCTGTCGACCGGGGTCACGAAGGCGTGCTCGCCGATCGCCTCGCCGATGCCGCCGGTCAGCGTGGTGATGATCGGCCCGCCACCGGCGAGCATCTTCTCGGCCAGCGCGATGCCGAAGGTCTCGACGAACTCGGGCCGCGGCTTGCTGGGCAGCACGAACGCCGCGCATCCCGCCATCAGGTAGGGCTTCTCCGCGTCGCCGACGTCGTCGAGGAAGCGGATGCGGTGCGCCAGCGGCGAGGCGGCCGCGATGCGGCGCAGCTCCGCCTCCTGCGGACCGCGACCCGCGATGACGAGCTCGTGGCGCTCGTGGACGGCACTGCGCTCGTAGCCGGTGATGAGGTCCTCCACGCCCTTCGCCTCGGTCAGCCGGGAGAGGAAGAGGACGTACCCGTCGGTCCGGAGTCCGCGCGCCCGCACGACCTCCTCGACGACGCCGGGATCGAGATCGAGGTAGGCGTCCGCGTCGATCGCCGGGTAGGAGACGGCGATGCGCTCCCGGCACTGCGGGGCGAAGCGGGTTCCGTGGGCCGCGTCGACGCGCTCCGCCTCCTCGATGATCAGGTCGCGCGTGTACTCCGAGACGGCGACGCAGTGGTCCTGCGAGAGGTAGGAGGAGAGGATGTGCGCGGCGGCGCCCAGGCGGCCCTCCTCCACCGCTCGACGGACCACGTTGGTGACGTCGGAGCCGACGGCCTCCGCGATCGTCGTGACGTCGACCGGGAGGCCTGTGCTCCACGCGGCACGGAGGGCGTCGGCCACGACGAGCGTGTGCGGGCTCAGGTAGAGCGAGAGGCACACGGTCGGGACGCCGTCCGTGAAGAGCTCGATCAGGCGCCCGGTCATCCCGGCCAGCCAGCGGCCGTCCGGGACCTTGTAGTCGCCCACGGGCTCCGGACGCTCCACCACGATGCCGTCGCTGTAGGGCAGCACGGCGTCGAGCGGCTTGAGCGGGAGGCCGGCGGCCTCGAGCCGGTCGATGGGCCAGGTGACGATGCGGACCTCGTCGAACCCGCGCTCCCGGGCGGTCTCGGCGAGGTTGCGCGCCTCGACGGAGTGCCCGCAGATCACCGGATCGGCGCGGACGACGATGACGAGTCTGTTCTGCACGGTGCTCGCGTGCGTGCTCTGGTCCATGGGTCTCCTTCAGGGGTCGTCGGTCGGGTGCGGCGGCGGAGGCCGGACGCGGAGGTGGTCGCGGAGGAGGTGGTCGCGGGCCGTCAGGGCCGGCGGGCCGGCCACGAGGGCGGGCGGTGCTCGGGCAGGGTCCCCCAGTCGGAGGGCTCCGGGCCGAGGTGCAGGAGCAGCTCGCCGCCGCGGTGGAGGGCGGCCGCGGTCAGGACGCTCGCCGTCAGGGGCGCCCCGTCGAACTCGGCCGACTGCACGTACTGGACCGGCCCGCCCGGCCCGGGTTCGACGAAGCCGGTGGTCCGGATCTCGAGGTCCGCCCCTCCGATCGCCACCGAGGCGCGCGCGAAGCTCGGCGCATTGATCAGCACCAGGCCCTGCCCGGCGACGGGGAACAGCCCGAGGCTCGCCCACACGTACCAGGAGCTGAGGCCCCCGGAGTCATCGTTCCCGGGCAGGCCGCCCCGGCCCGGTCCGAACCGCTGGTGCAGCACGCCGTGCACGATCTCGGCGGTCCGGTCGGGCCTGCCCGCGTAGTGGTACGCCCACGGCGAGTCCATGTCGGGCTCGTTGTTGAGCCCCTCGAAGCGTCCGAGCTCGGCTCCCGCGAGCATCTCGCTCCGCTCGGGGCGCAGCCCGGGCTGGACGACCGGCTCGGCGCCGAAGCCGAAGAACTCGTCCAGCTGGTTGACGAAGCCCTCGTCTCCTCCGCTCAGGGCGATGCGCCCGGCCATGTCGTGCAGCAGGCGGAAGGAGTAGTTGTGCCGGGTGCCCTCGTAGTACGTCGAATCCTTGAGCAGGCCGGAGCGCAGGTCGAACGCGTTCACCCACTGCGCGGCGCGCTCCTCCAGCTGCTCCGCGAGCTCCAGGTCGCCGACATGGCGGGCCACGACGGCGGTGCACCAGTAGCCGTGAGCCAGGTCGAGCGTGTGGCTGATCGGATGCGCCTCCCCCGCGGCGAGGAACTCCTCCCCGTACATCCGCTTGAGGTCCTCGCTCATGTGCACGAGAGCGGCGTCCCAGTCGATCCCGGGCAGCCCCAGCCGGCAGAGGTCGGCGAGGAAAGTGTGCGCGAGGGCGCTGCCCTGGCGCGAGAAGCGGTCGCTGCCCTTGGCCATCCGGTAGCCGATCGGGAAGTTGCCCTCCTCCTCGCAGATGGTCAGGAGCGCCGCCGCGATCTCGACCGCGCGGTCGGGCAGGAGCATCGTGAGCAGAGGGAGCTGGGTGCGGTAGATGTCCCACATCGTGCTGATGTCGAAGACGAAGGGCCCGTCCGTCGGCCAGAAGGGGCTCTCGGAGGGCGCGAGGCACGGCTTGATGAGCGAGTGGTAGAGCGCGGTCGAGAAGACCGTCTCCCGCTCGGCGGACGGGGTGTCGACCGCGATCGTGCGCAGGCGCTTGCGCCACGTCTTGCGGGTGCGATCGCGGCGCTGGTCGAATCCGGTGCCCGCGGGAGGCACGTCGCGGTGCAGGTTCTCGCGGGCGCGGTCGGTGCCGCGCAGCGAGAAGCCCATCCGGAGCTCGACGGTCTGCCCGGCCGTGCTGGGTCCCGCCCACATCAGCCCGAAGGGGCGCAGCGTGGTGGGACGGATGTGGTCGAAATCGAGCCTGGTCCCGCCGGGCATCAGCCGACGGTCGTACCAGAGCATCTGGCGCCACTGCAGGGCGTCGCACTCCAGGTGCACCGCGAGCGGCGCTCCCTCCATCACGACCTCGCCGGCCGCGACCCCGGGCGAGATCGAGTGCAGCTGCGCCCGCAGCGGGACCGTCGCTCCGCTCGGGATCGCCAGACCCCCGAGAGAGAGGTCGACCACCACGCGGGCGCTGCGATGCTCCGGGAAGGTGTAGCGGTGCACGACGGAGGCGGGCCCGACGGTGAGCTCGGCCCGCACGCCGGAGGAGAGGGTCGCGGCGTAGTAGCCGGGCTCCGCCACCTCGTCCTCGAGAGCCCAGCTGCGGCCGAGCTCGTCGAGCGGCTCGAGCATCGGCGTGACCCGCAGGTAGTTGTAGTACTTGCGGATCGCGCCGGTGCCGGACTGCTGGAAGTGGGTGAAGCCGCTCGCCTCGAGACCGTCGTGGAGCGTCGGCGGGACGCCCTCGAGCGCCAGGTCGTAGCGGCCGTACCCGGTCGGGTAGGCGCCCGAGTACGAGCACGCGGACACCATGCCGAGGGGGTACGTGGCACCGGGGTGCGTGTTGCCGATCTGCGGCTTCGGCGACCACCACGTCGCCGCGAGCCCGGTCGGCTCCGGGAGCGCGGTCGCCTCCGTCCCCAGGAACGGGTCCACCCGCTCGATCATCCGCTCGCCGCCATGCCGTGACGCTAGGCACGGCGGGGAGACGAGGGGTGTCGGCCGGGTGTCCGGCGGACGACGGAGCGGCGACGGATGAGCGCCGACGGGCTAGGGGATCAGGCGCTCCGCGCGGTAGCGGTCGAAGAGCGCCGTGAACGAGTCGACGGTGCGGTGGAACGCCGTGAAGCCGGCCAGGCGCGACTTGCCGATGTCGGTGACGACCTCGAGGTTCCGGCCGAGGTCGGCGTCGGTGTGCCACCAGGAGGCGACCCGGGAGAGGTCCGGCTCGATCAGCCCGTGCTCGTCGACGAGGCGCCGCCAGACGGGCTCGGCACCGGCCATCTGCTGCTCGAGCGGCTGCGGCTCCTCACCCGGGCCGACCGGCTCGACGCCGAAGTGCTCCGCGATCCGGGTCCACATCCAGCGCCAGCGGAAGACGTCGCCGTTGACCACGTTGAAGGCCTGGTCGCGGCCCGCCTCCGACGTCGACGCCCAGAGCATCTGCTCGGCGAGGATCGTCGCGTCGGTCATGTCGGTGAGTCCGTTCCACTGCGTGAGCGAGCCGGGGAAGACGAACGGGGTGCCCTCGGCACGGTGGATCGACGCCGCGACCGCGAGGGTCAGACCCATGTTCATCGCGTTGCCGACGGCGTGCCCGATGACCGTGTGCGAGCGGTGCACCGACCAGGTGAACCCGGCGCGCTCGGCTGCGGCGAAGAGCTCGTCCTCCTGCGCGTAGTAGAAGTTCGGGGCGTCCAGGCGCTCCTCCTCCTCGTGGAACGGGGTGTCGGGCATCGCGCCCTGTCCGTACGCCTCGAACGGGCCGAGGTAGTGCTTGAGGCCGGTGACCAGCGCGACGTGCTCGACGGGAGCGTGCGCGAGCGCGGCGAGGAGGTCGCGGACCATGCCGCCGTTGACCGCGATGTTGTCCTCCTCCGTCGCCTGGCGCGACCAGGCGGTGAAGAAGACGTGCGTGGGGCGCTGGTCGGCGAGCACGCGGGCCAGGTCCTCGGAGGAGCGCAGGTCGGCGGCGAGCGGAGTGACGCCGGGGCGCGCGTCGATCGGGCGGCGCGAGAGGGCGGTCACCGGCCACCCCTGCTCGGTGAGCAGGTCGACGAGGGCGGAGCCGCCGATGCCGGTCGCGCCGACGACGAGGGCGCTGCGGGAGTCGGACGGGGGGACGGGAGTGGTGGAGGACATCCCCTGGGCCAACAGATCAGGGCGCGGGGCATTCCCCGATCCGGGCGTCACGGAGGGACACCGGAGGTCACGGAGGGACACCGGGCGTCACGGAGGGACACCGGGCGTCACGGCCGGTCACCGGCGGACCGCGGACCGGGCTCCTCCCCTAGCGTCGAGCACGAGCCGCCCGGGGTGGGCGCAGCGGAACAGGAGCCGATGATGACCGCGACCGACGTGCGGGCCGTGCCCGAGGTGGACTACGAGGAGCTGGCGGGGCGGTTCCGACCGCTGTTCGCCGAGATCGCGGCGGGAGCGGCGGCGCGGGAGAGCGCGCGCGAGCTGCCGGTCGCGCAGATCCGAGCGCTGGCGGAGGCAGGGTTCGGCGCGGTGCGCGTGCCGCTGGAGTCCGGCGGGGCCGGCGCGAGCCTCCCCCAGCTGTTCCGCCTGCTGACGGAGCTGGCAGCCGCCGACTCCAACCTCCCGCAGGCGCTCCGCGGCCACTTCGCCCTGGTCGAGGACCGGCTGCTCGCGACCGACGGGACACGCGAGCGCTGGCTCCGCCGCTTCGCCGACGGCGAGCTCGGCGGCAACGCCTGGACCGAGATCGGCGCGGTCGCGATCGGCGACGTGCTGACGAAGGTCGCTCCGGTCGAGGGCGACCCGACGCGGTTCACCGTGACCGGCACGAAGTACTACTCCACCGGCAGCGTGTTCGCCGACTGGATCGACACCTTCGCCCAGCGCACCGACACCGGCCAGAAGGTGATCGCGATCGTCGACGCGCGCCAGGCGGGCGTCGAGCACGCGGACGACTGGGACGGCTTCGGCCAGCGCACCACCGGCTCGGGGACGAGCACCTTCACGGAGGCGGTGGTCGCGGCCGAGGACGTGATCGACTTCGAGACCCGGTTCCGCTATCAGACCGCGTTCTACCAGGCGGTGCTGCTGGCCGTGCTGGCGGGCTCGATCGCGGGGGCCGAGCGCGAGATCGCGGCCGAGGTGCGGGCGCGGACCCGGATCTTCTCGCACGGGAACGCCGAGTCGTTCGCGGCGGATCCGCAGATCCTGCAGGTGGTGGGGCAGGTCTCGGCCGCCGCCTACGCGGGAGCGGCGATCGTGGAGCGCGCGGCGGTCGCGCTGCAGCGGGCTCACGACGCGGCCCTCGACGGCGACCCGCTCGAGGACGAGAGGCAGAACGACCTCGCCGAGCTCGAGACGGCGCAGGCCCAGATCGTGCTGACGCAGCTGGCCACCCGGGCGACCTCCGACCTCTTCGACGCGCTCGGCGCCTCCGGGGTGAGCACCCGCAAGAACCTCGACCGGCACTGGCGCAACGCCCGTACCGCTGCGAGCCACAACCCGTGGGTGTTCAAGGCGCGGATCGTCGGCGACCACGCGGTCAACGGCACTGTGCCGCCGCGGGTCTGGGCGATCGGCGCGGGGCCGAAGCGGTAGTCCTCGGCGCCGGCCCGGGGGCGGTGGACAGCCGGCGAGAGCGGAGGAGAGGATCGAGGGGCGGCGACGCGGCCGCCGGGACGAGGGGGCTCGCGATGATCCGGACGACGACCACGAGAGGCGCGGGCGCGCTCCTCGCCTGCACGGCGGGCCTGCTCGCGCTGAGCGGCTGCACGGGGAGCGGCGGCGAGGGGACGGGCCCGACGACCGCTCCACCGCTGGTCTCGAGCGCGCCGACGACGAGCAGTGCCGTGCCGACCGCGAGCGCCGGCAGCGCGACTCCGCGGCCCACCGCGACCCCGGCCACCGCCCTGCTCCCCTGCGAGGACCTGCTCACCGCTGAGGAGGAGTCGTCGCTCGCCGAGGACGGTCTCGCCCTCGCGCCCGAGGCGACGGCGTACGACGTCGACTACCCCGTCGTGCAGGAGATCGCCGAGGACGGGGTGCTCTGCCGGTGGACCGGCCAGGGCGACGTCTCGGTCGTGGTCGGGCAGCTGGCGGTCCCCGACGCGGAGTGGCCGGAGCGGAGCGACGCGCTCCTCGCCGACGGGTTCACCGCCGACGACGCCGCGGTTCCCGGCTATCTCGACGGACCCGACGGGCCGGACGAGAGCTACCCCGGCCTCGGCGTCCTCCACCGCGACGGCGTCCTCTACTACGCGAGCTACTCCGGGATCATCGGCTCGATCGTGCCGCTCGCCGGCTGAGACGGCGCATCGACCACCCAGGGCGGGCGCCCGTGGTCGGCGCCGCTCCCCGTGGTCAGCTGCTCGCCGTGGTGGTCGAACGACAGCGGGACTCCCGCCTCGGCGCACTCGCGGCCGATCAGGTCCATGGCGTTCCAGAAGTACTCGCTCGCTCGTCGATCCCCGGAGATCGCGGAGAACAGATTCGTGGTGGCGAGACGAGCAGCGTCGGACGCGATCGAGTTCGAGGAGCGTTCGTCGAAGCCCTCGAGGGCTTCGCGGAACGGTGGACGCAGAACGGGATCGAGTTCCGGCGCGTCGTCGTTCCACGTGCGCTCGAGCGGGACGCAGGGAGCGGCCTCCTGCACGCCTCCCGGCTCCCCGCACCCGGTCAGGAGGAGCGTGGTCGCCAGCAGGGCCGGCACAGCTGTGGTGCGTCTCACGGGTCTCCTGTCGGTCGAGGGCCCGTCCCGGTCCGCTCCCGGCGCACCAGGCTCCTCCGGAACGGATCGAAGGACCGTATCCGGTCCGAGCTCGCCGACCGGCGCCGCGGCGCGGTCCGGCTCCGACAGGCGCGTCCGGCGTGCTGCCCGGCGGGTTCCCCTCCGGGGTCGGGCGGGGCCCGCGGCAGGGGGTAGCGTCGACAGGTGCGATTCCCCTGGCGTTCCCGAGACAGCGAGCGGCTGCCGCGGGACGTGCTCGTGCTGGGGGTCGTCGCCTTCTTCGTGATGCTCGGGTTCGGCGTGGTCGTGCCGGTGCTGCCGACCTACGTGCGCAGCTTCGGCGTCGACTACACCGCCGTCGGCGCGGTCGTCTCGGCGTTCGCGCTGATGCGGCTGGTCGCGAATCCGTTCGTGGGGCCGCTGGTCGACCGGTTCGGCGAGCGGGTCGTGCTCGCCGTCGGCATCGGCATCGTCGCGCTCTCCTCGGCGCTCGTCGGCTTCGCCTCCGACTACCCGCACCTCCTGCTGCTGCGCGGAGTCGGCGGCATCGGCTCCGCGATGTTCTCCGTCGCGGCGATGACGCTCCTCCTGCGCACCGCGAGCCCGGAGCGGCGCGGCCGCTCGATCGGCTTCTACCAGGGCGGCTTCCTGCTCGGCGGCATGGCGGGGCCCGCCGTCGGCGGCGTGCTCACGGCGATCTCGCTCACGGCCCCCTTCTTCTTCTACGCCGGCACGCTCGCGATCGCGGGGCTCGTCGGGCTGATCCTGCTGCAGCGGCCGGAGCGCGACGCGGCGCCGTCCGCCGCGGTGCGGACGAAGCCGCTGCGCGACGTGGCCCGCGACCGCCGCTACCAGAGCGCAGTGCTGGCGAACTTCGCCCTCGGCTGGTCGGCGATGGGCGTCCGCGCGACGCTCGTCCCCGTGCTGGTCGTCGAGGGCCTGGGCGGGCAGCCCGCCTGGACGGGCATCGCCTTCGCGATCGCCGCGGTGGTGCAGACGATCGCGCTCGCTCCGGCCGGCCGCTTCGTCGACACGGTCGGCCGGCGCCCGGCGCTGATCGGCGGTTTCTCCGTCGCGGCGGTGGCGATGCTGGCGATGCCGTTCGTCTCGGAGCTGTGGCTGCTCGTCGTGCTGCTCTGCGTCTACGGAGCGGCGGCCGCCTTCATGGGCACGGCCCCGGGCGCGCTGGTCGGCGACGCGGCGGGCGAGCGAGGCGGCAAGCCGGTCTCGGTGTTCCAGGCCGCGTCCGACCTGGGCGGCGTGATCGGGCCGCTGCTCGCGGGCGCTCTCGCCGACGCCGCGTCGCCGACCGCCGCCTTCGCCTCCGCCTTCGCGCTGCTCGCGGCGAGCGCGCTGCTCGGCCCGCGGATCCCGCGCTCGCGGATCGCCTAGCTGTTCCGACCGCGGGCGTCGACGGGCCAGACGGCGCCGCCGCCGTCGCGCAGGAGGACGTGGTACTCGTCGGCCAGGTTCACCGCGACGCAGACGTGGTTCGGCGCGATCCGGACGCGCGTCCCGAGCGGAAGGTCGACCCCGGTGATCGTCGCGTGGTGCTCCGAGAGCACCGGGATGCGCGCCTCCGGGTGCTCCGGCAGGCGGCCGAAACCGCTCGAGGCCGCGCCGCGATCGGAGGAGAGCACCTTGCTGCCGGCGTCGGCGATCAGGTGGTCGCCGCGGCGGGACACGATCGTGGCGAGGACGGTGACGGCGATGTCCTCGGCCGCCATCGTGCCGATCTCCCACTGCTGGGCGTCGCCGAGGGCCGAGACTCCGGGGCGCAGCTCCGTGAGCACCGAGGAGTCGGCGAACGCGGCCGAGGGGGTCGACCCTCCGCTGACGACGCGGGCGTCGACTCCGGACGCCGCGAGCGACGCGACCGCCTCGGCGAGCGCGCGGGCTTCGTCGCGGGCGGCCGCCGCTCCGTTGCCCGCCGCGTAGCTGTGGCCGGGGAAGGTGAAGACGCCGGCGACGTCGAGTCCGGCCGAGACGGCGGCCGCGGCGATCAGGCCGGCTTCGGCGGGGAGCACGCCGCTGCGGTGGTGGCCGGAGTCGATCTCGACGACGACCTCGAGCCCCTCGCGCTCGGGCAGGGCCGCGGCCAGGCGCTCGGCCGACTCCGCCGAGTCGACGCCGACCCGCACGCGGGCGCTCGCGAGGACGCGGCGGAGGCGGCCGGCACGCTCGGCGTCGAGCCAGAGCGGGTAGGCGATGAAGAGGTCGCGCACGCCTCCCGCCGCGAACACCTCCGCCTCCGACACGGTCGCGACGGTGAGCCCGACGGCCCCCGCGGCGAGCTGGCGCCGGGCGATCTCGAGCGACTTGTGCGTCTTGGCGTGAGGGCGGAGCGCCAGGCCCCGCCCACGGGCCGCCGCGGCGACGGCGGCGATGTCGCGGTCGAGCACCGCCTCGTCGAGCACCAGCGCCGGAGTGGCGAGAGCGTCGAGGACGGCGGAGCGGGCGGAGGAGTCGGCGGCGGCGGTTTCGACGGTCACGCGCCGAGCCTAGGCGGCACCACCGGCCCGCGTCCCGGCCGTCAGGGTGGCCTCGGCCCGGTCCGCCGCCGGTCGTCGAGCCCAGCGGAAGGCCCCGCGGACGGATCCCGTCGAGCAGGTCACGTCGTCGACCTCGGAGGCGGCCGCGCCGCTCCGCTCGGTCACCGTCTTCTGGATCGCCCACCGCTGCTCCGGGACGCTCGCCCCGACGCTCCTGGGCTTCGGCGTGGTCCGGCTGAGCACCCTCGTCCACTGAGCGTTCATCCTCCGCGGGATGCGGGGACGGCCCCGGCGCTGCCAGGCTGAGCGGATGACTCCGCAGTCCTCCCGCCTCCGGCCCTTCGGCCCGTCCGGCGCCACCGTCACCCGGCTGACCCTCGGCACCTCCTGGCGCCCCGAGCGCGTCGCCGACCTCGACCGGGTGCCGGCCCTCGAGCGCGTCCTCGACTCCGACGCCTCCTCCCGGGCCGTGTCCGTCGTCGACACCTCCAACGAGTACGCCGGCGGCCACAGCGAGCGCCTGATCGGCGAGGCCCTGCAGGCCCGCGGCGGCGTCCCCGAGGGGATCACCGTGGTCACCAAGCTCGACCGCGACCCGAGCACCGGCAGCTACTCGGCCGAGCGGATGCGCCGCAGCCTCGACGAGAGCCGCGAGCGCCTCGGGATGGACGTCCTCCCGCTGCTCTACCTGCACGATCCGGAGCGCATCTCGTACGACGAGGCCTTCGCCGAGGACGGCCCGGTCCGTGCGCTCATCGCGATGAAGGAGGCGGGCGTCGCCCTCTCGATCGGGATCTCAGGCGGACCCGCACCGATGCTGCGCCACTACGTCGACACCGGCCTGTTCGATGCGGTGATCACCCACAACCGCTTCACGCTGGTCGACCGCTCCTCCGAGGAGCTGATCGACGCCTCCGTCGACCGCGGCGTGATCGTGGTCAACGCGGCGGTCTACGGCGGAGGCGCGCTCGCGCGCTGGCCGGAGCCCGTCGCCTCCTACGCGTACCAGCCGGCGCCGCGGGAGATCGTCGACGCCGTCGCGGCGATGGGAGCGGCCTGCGACCGGGCGGGCGTGCCGCTCGCCGCCGCCGCGCTGCAGTTCTCGACCCGCGACCCCCGCGTGACGACGACGGTCGTCGGCGCCACCTCCGCCGAGCACTACGACTCCTTCGTGGCCGACGACGCGCTCGAGATCCCCGACGCGCTGTTCGAGGAGCTGGAGTCGCTGGCTCCGCCGAGCACCGTCTGGCAGGACGCGCCCGGGTCGACCTGGCCGCGCTGATCCGGGCATAGCCGGGCTCTCCTCCCGGTTGGAGCACGTGACCCCCTCCGCGAGATGCCACTTGCGTACGCCTTCCGCGGCGTGTCGCGTACCGAAGTGGCATCTCGCGGGGAAGCACGACAGGAGAGACATGACCGACACCGCCTTGTTCCAGCCGCTGACCCTCCGCTCGAGGACGGCCCGCAACCGCCTCTGGGCGGCGCCGATGTGCCAGTACTCGGTGGAGGCGCAGGACGGCGTGCCCACCCCCTGGCACCTCGTGCACCTCGGCGGGATCGCGCGCGGAGGATCGGGCGTCGTCATCGCGGAGGCCACCGCCGTCGTCCCCGAGGGGCGGATCAGCCCCTGGGACACCGGGCTGTGGAACGACGAGCAGCGCGACGCCTGGGCCCCGATCGTCGACTTCGTGCACGGGCAGGGCGCGCTCGCGGGCGTGCAGCTCGCCCACGCCGGCCGGAAGGCGTCGACCTACCGCGAGTGGAGCGGACGCGGATCCGTGCCGCTGGGGGACGGCGGCTGGCCGACCGTCGCTCCCTCGGCCGTCGCGTTCGAGGGCTACGCGGAGCCGCGCGAGCTCGCCGCGGAGGAGCTGCCCGGCCTCGTCGAGGCGTTCCGCGACTCCGCCCGCCGCGCCGCGGACGCCGGCTTCGACGTGATCGAGCTGCACGCCGCGCACGGGTACCTGCTCCACCAGTTCCTGTCGCCGCTCTCGAGCACTCGAGAGGACTCCTACGGCGGCTCGCTCGAGAACCGGGCGCGCCTGCTGCTCGAGGTGGTCCGCGCGGTCCGCGCCGAGATCGGGGAGCTCGTGCTGCTCGTCCGCTTCTCCGCGACCGACTGGGCCGAGGGCGGGTGGACGCTGGAGGAGACGATCACCGTCTCGGAGTGGGCGCGCGCCGAGGGTGTGGACCTCTTCGACGTGTCGACCGGCGGACTCGTGCACGCGAGCATCCCGGTGGCGCCGCTCTACCAGGTGCCGTTCGCGCGCGACCTGCGGAAGGCGACCGGTGCGCTGGTCGGCGCCGTGGGACTCATCACCACGGCCGAGCAGGCGGAGGGCGTGGTCGCGAACGGCGACGCCGACGTCGTGCTGCTCGCCCGCGAGCTGCTGCGCGACCCGAACGCCCCGGTGCGGATGGCGCACGAGCTCGGCGCGGACCTGCCGGTGCCGCCGCAGTACACACGCGCCTGGCGCTAGGGGCCCAACGGCGAGGTGCCACTTGTGCGCACGCCTCGCGGCGTGTCGCGTGCACAAATGGCATCTCGCGGAGGGGAGCGGTCGGGCTCCCGGCAGGAGAGCGTCAGCTCTCGGAGGGCTCCTCCGCAGGAGCGTCCTCCTCGGGGTTGAAGTGCGAGTCTCCGGAGACCCCCACCGCCAGCCCGTCCTCGGAGTGCGGGATGGTCTCGTCGTCGCCGAGACCGTTCGCCTTCTTCTCGCCCTCGGACGAGGCGGCTGCGTCGGTCACGGCTCAGGCCTCGACGTCGCCGCGCCAGGCACCGTCGGGGGTGCCCTGCTTCTCGATGTACTCCTTGAAGTTGTTCAGGTCCTTCTTCACGGCGTGGCTGCCGGCGCCGACGAGCGAGCCGAGCGTCTCGAGGAAGCCCTTGGGCTCCCAGTCGAGCTGCACGGTGACGCGGGTCTCGGTGTCGGAGAGCTTGTGGAAGGTGACGACGCCCGCGTGGTCGGTCTCGCCGCCGGTGCTGTTCCACGCGACGCGCTCGTCGGGGTGCTGCTCGGTGATGTTCGCCTCGAACTCGCGCTCGACGGGGCCGACCTTCACCTTCCAGACGGTGAGGGTGTCGGTGACCTGCTGGATCGACTCGACCTCGTCGAGGAAGCGCGGGAACTCCTCGAACTGGGTCCACTGGTTGTAGGCGACGGACACGGGGACGTTGACGTCGACGGTCTCGATGATCTGCGGCACGGTGGTGCTCCTTGCTGTCTCACTCGGTGTGCGGCGTTCCGCTGCTGCGGTCGTCACGCTCGACGTTAGGCGGGAGCCGCCTGGGAGCGCACCGGGTTGCGGACTGCCCCGAACGTGGTAAACGCGTGCGTCGCTCCGGTGTGCGTGCCGGGACCGCTCCGTTGTGCGTGCCGGACCACTCCGGTGCGGACGTCGAGACCGCTCCGATGCGCGTGCCGGGACCGCTCCGGCGGACGCCGGGACGCCGCGGGGAGCGTGCAGGTCGCGGTCAGCGGTCCTGCGGGTCGCCGCCGAGCTGGCCGATGGCGGGGAGCGGGCCGCCGTCGTCGGCGCCGGTGCGGCGCCAGCGGGCGATGGCGTTGCCGAGGTGGTAGATCACGAGGGCGGCGCCGGCGCCGAGGACGATGCCGCCGAGCTCGAAGCCGCCGGAGGAGAACGAGAAGCCGGCGATCGCGATCACGAGGGAGACCGCGGCGGTGTACTGGTTGACCGGGCGCGAGAAGTCGACGCGGTTGTCGATCCAGATCTTGATGCCGATCACGCCGATGAGGCCGTAGAGCGCCGTGGTCGCGCCGCCCAGGACTCCGGCCGGGATCGAGTTGAAGACGGCGCCGACCTTGGGCGAGAGGCTGAGCAGGATCGCGGTGACGCCGGCGACCCAGTAGGCGGCCGTCGAGTACACGCGGGTGGCGGCCATCACTCCGATGTTCTCGCCGTAGGTCGTGGTGCCGGAGCCGCCGAAGGCGCCGGAGAGGGTGGTCGCCACGCCGTCCGCGATCAGCGCCCGGCCGGTACTGGCGTTGGCGGAGGCGTCGGTCATCGTCGCGACGCCGCGGACGTGTCCGACGTTCTCGGCGATGAGGACGAGCACGACCGGCAGGAACATCGCGATGCCCGACCACGTGGATCCGGAGGCGAAGTCGGGGAAGGTGAACGGCGGCAGGCCGAACCAGTCGGCCGCACCGACCGCGGAGTAGTCGATCTCGTTCCGCAGCAGGGCGACGACGTAGCCGATGACCACGCCGAGGAAGATCGAGACGCGGCCGAGGAAGCCGCGGAGGAACACGCTCGACAGGATGATCGCGGCGAGCGTGATCGTCCCGGTGATCGGCGCCTGCTTGAAGCTGAGGTACGCGGTCGGAGCCAGGTTGAACCCGATCAGGGCCACGATCGCGCCGGCCACGACCGGGGGCATCAGCCTGTCGATCCAGCCGAGGCCGACGACCTGCACGAGGACGCCGACGGCGGCCAGGAGCAGGCCCACGGCGACGACTCCGGCGAGCGCCGACCCCGTCCCTCCGACAGCGGTCGCGGCCGTGACGGGCGCGATGAACGCGAAGCTCGAGCCGAGGTAGCTGGGGAGCCGGTTGCGCGTGATCAGGAGGAACAGCAGCGTCCCGACTCCGGAGAAGAGCAGGGTCGTGGCGACCGGGAACCCGGTGAGCACGGGCACGAGGAACGTCGCCCCGAACATGGCGACGACGTGCTGGATGCCGATGGCGATCGTGGCCGGCCAGGCGAGCCGCTCGCCCGGGGCGACGACGGCGCCGGGCTCGACGGTGCGGCCGTCTCCGTGCAGGGTCCAGATGGGCATGGGGCTCCTCGGCGGGGAAGGGAGGCGGGGGTCGAGGTTCACAGTAGCGAGGGGTCTGGCCGTGCCGCGGCACCCGACCTACGATCGGGCCATGGACGGTGCGCGGCGTCTCGGCGAGGACGAGTTCTCCGCGCACCTCGCCGAGCGGGTCGCGCGGATCCGCGGGTCGTTCGGCGATCTCCCGCTCTGGGCGGTCTCGGGCTGGAGGGGTCCGCGACTGCTGGCGGAATGGGCGCTGACCGGCGGCCCGCGGGGGCTCTCGTTCCTCGCCGACGACGCGGTGCCGGGCGGGGCGGGCCCCTCCGTCGAGATCCGCACGACCCTCGGCGATCCGCGGCACGACGTCGCGCTGCTCTGCTGCCGGGAGGAGGCGCCCGTCTCGTTCGTGCAGCCGGAGGCGCTGCCCGCGCCCACGCGGATCACGGAGATCCCGGTCGACGGGGCTCCGGAGCCCTTCGAGGTCTGGGAGGGAGCCGGGGCCGTGCGCGCCGCCGCGTGGGTGCGGGGGCACGTCCTCACGCTCGAGTGCCGCGGAGTCGATCTGGACGCTCTCGCGCTGGACGAGGTGGACGACATCGAGCCGTTCGTGGCCGGGTGGCTGGAGTTCGTGAGCGCCTCGAGGCGCTGAGTGCCGACCCGCGCGCCCGCGCTGCTGGGAGAGCGCGGAGTCCCGCCCGGCGCGCCGGTGAAAGATGTGCGCCGATCCCGGACAGGAGGGAGCATGAGGCACATGCCAGCTCCCCTCGCGGGTCCCGACCGGTTCGCCGCGGTCGCCGCCGCGGTCGCCGATCCCGTCCGCCGCTACCTCTGGCGGCGCACCGACTCCGCCACCGCCGACGACGTGCTCGCCGCGACGCTCTCGGTGCTCTGGCGCCGCAGCGCCGACGTCCCCGAGGACGATCCTGTGCCGTGGGCGATCGGCGTCGCCCGGCTCCAGCTGCAGAACGCCCGGCGGATGCAGCGCCGCCAGGTGATGCTCGCCCAGCGGATCGCGGTCGTCGATCCGCCCCAGGTGCAGATCGACGAGGGCGAGGCCTCGGGCGCCGAGGAGACCGTGCGCCTCGTGCTCGCCCGGATGCGCGAGCAGGACGCCGAGCTGCTGCGCCTCTGGGCGTGGGAGGAGCTCGACGTCCGCGGGATCGCCGCGGTCCTCGGAGTCACGGCGAACGCCGTCTCGATCCGCCTGCACCGCGCGCGGCGCCGCTTCGCCGAGCTCTACGACTCCATCGACCCGCACTCGCCCGAAGGGGGACTCCGATGACCGGAACCGACGACGAGGACGTCCGCCGCCTCCTCCGCACGGTCGACCCCGCGCGGAGCCTCCCCGCGCTGGACCGCGACGAGCTCGCCGAGCAGATCGCCGCCGCCACCGGCGAGGGCGCGCGGACGGTGCACTCCCGCCGCCGGTCCCCCTGGCTGATCGTGGGAGTCGGCGCGCTGAGCGCCGGGGCCGCCGCCTCCCTCCTGCTGCCCTTCGCGCTCGGGGTGGGCGGGGGCAGCACCTCGACGCTGATCCTGCCGAGCACGGGCGGGCCGATGGCGGCGTGCTCGCCGGTGACGGCCGCCGCGCTGGCCCCCGCTCAGCTCGCGTTCCGGGCGGAGGTCCGCTCGATCGACGGGAGCACCGTGACCCTGCACGTGCTCGAACGCTACGCGGGCGAGGTCGGCGACGGCGTCACGGTCACCCAGGGCAGGGAGACCGCGGTGGACGGGGCGCCGATCGTCTTCGAGACCGGGGTCGACTACCTGGTCGCGGCCGACGGCGACACGATCCTGACGTGCGGGCTCAGCGGCGAGAGCTCCCCCGAGCTCGCGGCGCTGTACCAGGAGGCGTTCTCGCGGCAGTAGGCGGAGGCGGCTAGCGCCCCGCGCGGGCGGAGGCGGGTAGCGCCCCGGGCGGGCGGTGGCAAGGGCCTCCCCGATCGGGGGGAGCGTCGCGCAGGCTGAGGCAGGGGTCGTTCGGCCCTCCCCCCTCCGGTCGCCCGGCGGCGCCCGCGGACTCCCGGCGACGCCGCCCCGCCCGCCCCGCAGGAGGCCCGCATGCCGGTGTTCCGGCTCCTCGAACCGCTCCACGCCGCCGGCGTCGCGCTCGCCGACCTCGCGAGCGATCGGCTCCGCCTCCACGGCGACGGCTCCGACGTCCGCATCACCGCCGTGACCGTCGCGCACACCGAGGCCGCCCCCGGCGCCCTCTTCGCCGCGCTCCCCGGCAGGAGGAGCCACGGGGCCCGATTCGCTGCCGCCGCGGCGGCAGCGGGCGCGGTCGCCGTGCTCACCGACGCGGGCGGGCTCGACGAGGCCCGCGCCTCCGAACTGCCTGTCCTGCTCAGCGACGACCCCCGCACCGCCCTCGGCCCGGTGGCCGCGCAGGTTTACGGCACGAGGAGCGGACCGGTGCTCCTCGGCGTGACGGGCACCAACGGCAAGACCAGCACCGTGCACCTCCTCGACGCGGTGCTCCGGCAGCTGGGCGTCGTCTCGGGGCTGAGCTCCACCGCCGAGCGCCGCAGCGCCGACCACGTGGTCGCCAGCCGCCTCACCACGCCCGAGGCCTCCGAGCTGCACGCGCTCCTCGCCCGGATGGCGGAGGACGGCGTCGAGGCGGCGGCGATCGAGGTCAGCGCTCAGGCGCTCGTGCGCTCGCGGGTGGAGGGGATCGTGCTCGACGTCGCCGGCTTCACCAACCTCAGCCACGACCACCTCGACGACTTCGGCGACCTGGACGAGTACCTCCGCGCCAAGCAGCGCCTCTTCACGCCCGAGCGGAGCCGCCGCAGCGTGGTGGTCGTCGACACCGAGGCGGGGCGCCGGGTCGCCCGCGAGGCCTCGGTCCCGGTCGTCACGCTCTCAGCCGGGGACGGAGCCGACTGGCGGATCGACGTGCTCGAGACCGCGGTGGACCGCACCCGCTTCCGGCTCACCGCCCGCGACGGCTGGTCGACGACCACCTCCGTCCCGCTCCTCGGACGCCACATGGCCTCGAACGCCGCCCTCGCGCTGGTGATGCTGATCGAGGCGGGGCACTCGCGCGACCTCGTCGCCGCGGCGATCGGCTCCGGGATCGACGTCACCGTGCCCGGGCGGACGCTGCTCGTGTCCGGGGCCGACGGGCCGCGGGTGTTCCTCGACTTCTCGCACACCCCCGACTCGGTCGCGCGCACCGTCGACGCTCTCCGCGAGGTGACGCCCGGCCGCGTGCTCGTCCTCCTCGGCGCCGACGGCGACCGCGACCCGAGCAAGCGCGCGCCGATGGGCCGGGCCGCTGCCGAGCGCGCCGACCTGGTGATCGTCACCGACCACCACCCGCGCTTCGAGGACCCGGCGCGCATCCGCCGCGCCCTGGTCGACGGCGCCCGCCGCGTCGAGCGCTGCGAGGTGCTCGAGATCGCGGAGCCGGCCGACGCCGTCCGCGCCGCTCTGCGCCGGGCCGGCCCGTCCGACTCCGTCCTCTGGGTCGGCCCCGGCGACACCGACTACCGCGTGGTCGGCGCCGACGACCTCCCCTACTCCCCCCGCGCCGACACGGCCCGCGCGCTGGCCGAAGCCGGCTGGAGCGTCGACCTGCTTGACTGACCGGGTGTTCTCGACCCTCCCGGTGCGACGCGTGCAGGCCCGCCCCGAGCATCCCGCCGACCTCGCACGCTGGCCCGCGACGCTCGCGCCGGTGCGGCAGGTGCTGGCCGAGGGCTGGGACCTCGGCCCGGTGACAGTGATCACGGGCGAGAACGGCTCGGGCAAGTCGACGCTGCTCGAGGCGGTCGCCCTCGCCTACGGGCTGAACGCGGAGGGCGGATCCACGGGCGCGATGCACTCCTCCCGCGTCTCGGAGTCGGACCTGGCCGAGCACCTCCAGCTGGTCCGCGGGGCCGGCGCGTCCAAGCGCGGCTTCTTCCTCCGAGCCGAGACGATGCACGGCTTCTTCAGCTACCTGGAGGAGGTGGGGATCGACGGCGGGTACCACGAGCGGAGCCACGGCGAGTCATTCCTCGACATCGTGGCGAACCGCTCCCGGATCAGCGGGCTGTGGCTCCTCGACGAGCCGGAGTCCGCCCTCTCGGTGTCGGGCTGCCTCGCCCTGATCGGGCAGCTGCGCGACCTGGTCGCCGACGGCTCCCAGGTCGTCCTCTCCACGCACTCGCCGATCCTCGCCGCCCTCCCCGGAGCCGACCTCTACGAGCTCGACGAGACGGGCCTGCGCCCCTGCCGCTACGACGACCTCGACCTGGTGCGGACCTGGCGCGGCTTCCTCGACCAGCCTGCCCGCTTCCTGCGGCGGCTGGAGTAGGCCGGCGCTCCGTCGCTGGGGAATGAGCCGGTCCTGGCCACAGCGGAGTGAGAACGTCGATGCTGCGGCCTGTTCCCGCGGATCCGGAGCCGCCCGGACGGATCCGTCCTCCGTCGTGAACACGGTCACGCCGCGGAAGCCGCTCGGACAGCGGGCGAGGGGCAGTTTCAAGGGGCCTCTCGGCCGATCCGGTTCACAACGGAGGAAGGATGTCGGCGGAGCAGCCTGTTCTCGCGGATCCGAAGCCGCCCAGACGATTCCTTCCTACGTTGTGGACAGAACCGGACCTGGTGCTGCGCCGGGCTTCGCCGAAGCCCTCCGATAGTCGGCCGCTTCGGGGAGCCTTCCGCGACCGACCCTGTTCACAACTCAGGAGGAACGTCGATCCGGCGACCCGTTCTCGCGGATCCGGAGCCACCCGGACGAATCCTTCCTGAGTTGTGGACACGATCCTGCCGCGGGCGCCCGCTCGGCCAGCGGGCGAGGGGCTGTTCCGAGGGGCCTCTCGGCCGATCCGGTTCATACGGGGGAAGGATGTCGTCCGAGCAGCCTGTTCTCGCGGATCCGGAGCCGGTCGGACGAATCCTTCCTACATTGTGGACAGAACCGGACCCGGTACGTCGCCGAAGGGACGACCGTCGGCGGGCCGCCCCGTACTCGCAGATCCCGAGCCGCCCGGACGGATCCCCTCCTCCGGCACGAGCACGGTCAGGCCGCGGAGGCCGCCGTCGGCCGTGCGGCCCGGGGCGCCCAGCCCACTGCGATCGCGGCGCCGGCGAGCGCGAGCTGTCCGAGCGGCGGCAGGACCGCCGAGACCAGGGAGCCGTCGCCGCCGGAGGTGACGAAGGTGTCGGCGACCGACATCCCGAAGCCGAACCCGGCGAAGAAGCGGAAGACGACGGCACCGGCGACCAGGGCGAGCATGAGCACCGCGATCCGCCGCGGCGTGAGCGGCGACCTCCGGCCGACCAGGGCGCCGACCGTCACGACGATCGCGGCGGCCGTCCAGAACGCGGCCCACCCGGTGACCCAGATCGCGTGGGAGCCGAGTTCGAAGCCGTCGCGCTCGGCCATGGTCGCGTAGATCTCCGTCAGTGCCACGCCCGGGACCTTCGCCTGCGGATTCCAGACCAGCAGGTCGACGGCGCCCACCACCGTGACGCCCGCCACGAGTGCGAGGCCGGCGAGGGCGACGGGGAGGCGCTGGGCGCGGGTCGCGGTCCGCGGCGCGAGGGCGATGGTCCGCGAGCCGCCGATGACGATCACGCCGCAGACGAGGCCGGCGAGCGAGACGGGCAAGCCGACGAGGGCGAGGGGTCCGGGGAGGAGGAGGCCGGCCGCGGTGAGCACCGGGCCGACAACGGCGGCGACCAGGGAGATCCGCGCGAGCAGCGTGCGGGCAGAGGCGGCGGCGCCCAGAAGGAGGAGCGCGCCGAGGACCGCGACCGCGACGGCGGCGACGAGCACCGCGGTCTGCACGGCTCCGACGGCGGCCAGGGCGGAGGCGGAGGCGGCACCCGGCTCGGGGACGATCCCGCCGCCGGTCAGCGCGATGCCGCTGAGCATCAGGGCGGCCGCGGCGAAGAGCGCGAGTCCGCGGCGGGCGAGGCGGCGCGGGAGGGTGCCCCGTGCTTCGCCGGTGTGCGCGGGCAGGTCGCGGTCGACGCTCACGAGCAGGGCGAGCGCTCCGAGGACGACGCCGCGACGGGGCAGGCCCAGCTCGGCGGCCCCGGCCAGGTCGGCACGCCACTCCTCGAGATAGCGCTCCCGGGCGAGCGGGGGCAGGAGCAGCGACAGGAGCCGCAGGAGGGCGCTCATGCGGTCGCCCCCGCCGCTCGCGGCGCCGTCCGCGCGGTCGATCGGATCCGCTCGATAGCGGCCCGGGCTGCCGGGGCGCCCTCCGCGGTCAGCTCGTAGAGCCGGCGACGCGGGCCGCTCCGCTCGCTCGCCGCCTCCCACTCCGAGACCACCCAGCCCGCTCCCTCGAGCCGCTCCAGGATCGGGTAGACGCTGCCCGCCGGTCGCCCAGTGGCCTTGATCACGACCATGCCCCAGGTGGGGCCGTCGGAGTCGAGGAGGGTCCGGAGGACGTCGGCGGTGGCCGGGGTGAGGCGAGGGAGTGGCTGCACGGGAGCGACGCTACCTATATAGAGATAGCGGGGTCAACACAGGCGGGACGACATCTCTCGGTAATAGCGCTCTCTGGATTCTCAGCTGCCTGTCAGCCTCTGACATACTCCGCAGATGACCGAGTTCAACCCCGCCGTATTCTCCGGCTCCGCCCCCTCCGCTCCGAAGAAGACCGGCAACGGGCTGGGCCTCGCCTCCCTCATCATCGGAATCCTCGCGCTCATCGGCGCCCTCATCCCGATCGTCAACTACGCCTCGGGCTTCCTCGCCTTCATCGGACTCGTCCTCGGCATCATCGGCCTCTTCCTCAAGGGCCGCTCTCGCGGCACAGCCATCGCCGGCACCGTCCTCAACGTGATCGCGCTGGTCCTCTCGATCATCCTCGCCGTCGTCTACACGGCCGGATTCGCGAGCGGCGTCTCGAACGCGATCGCCACCGCGCAGGCCGAGAGCTCCGAGGCCGCCGCCGTGCCGCGCACTCTCGTCTATGAGGTCACCGGCGCGGCTACCGCGGCCTCCATCACTTGGTCGACCTACGACGGAGGAACCTCCGGCTCCGAGCAGGCCACTGGCCAGGCGCTCCCCTTCACGAAGGAGCTGCAGGTCCAGACCGGAGGCGACTTCACCTTCCAGAGCTTCACGCTGACCGCCTCGAACGGCATCGACGACGAAGGCGAGATCAGCTGCCGGATCACCCTCGACGGCGAAGTCATCGCCGAGCAGACCAGCACCGGGGCCTTCGCGTCGGCGCTCTGCTCGGCGACCCCGGAGTAGCCGCCGTGCGTGAAGCCCTTTTCCCTGCACTCCTAGTGCGGCAACGCTCCTCCTGACTGCCTGCACGGCTTCCGCGCCCGCAGGAGCTCCGGTCGAGTCGACGACCCCTGCACCTGCGGCGCCCGCGACACCTGCGTTCGTCGAGCTCGACACCGCACAAGCGGCGTCCCGTTGTCTCGATCTCGTCTGCCCCAACGACATCGCGATCAAGAACCTGAGCGACGCCCTCTCCTCCGGCGAGGACGAGCTTCTGAACGGTGGCGACCCGGACCCTTCCGGCGTGCACGCCGCGGCATCCGCTCGGCTCGATCTGACAAGACGGACACTCACGCTCCGGGACGACTCGTCCTACCACTGGCCGATCGATGTCTCCGAGCAGATCGCGACGATCCGCGGCTCCTACCTCGCCGAGATGTCCACTCTCAACACGATGGCCGACTCGGCCGATTTCAGTGACGCCTATTACTCAACGTTCCCTGAGGCCACGACTGAACAGCAGAGCGCCGGACAAGAGGTCCGCTCTGCGCTGGGCATCGATCCGGACACGGTCGCCAGCTGTATCGGGCACGAGAACGGGATCGACGCTCTGACGTCCGAGAAGGAGCAGCGGGATGCCGGAGCGTAGCGCCTGATCGAGAGGCAGCGATCGGTGGGCGCGTGTTCCCGGAGACGGTCGAAAAGGGACCGAAGGCTCCGACGCCGACCAGGCGACGTGTTCGCAAGCGGGAGCTCTCGCACTGACCGTGCGGCGCCGGCCCTCGCGCCGCTAGCCGGAGCCCGCACGCAGAACGTCGGCTGAGAGCAGCCGCCCTCCGCCCTCGGGGGACGGCGGGCACTCTCAGCCGACGTTCTGCGCGCGAGCGCGGGGACTACTTGCGGAACATCCGCGCCGTGGTCTCGAAGAGGCCCTTCACGGGGCGCTGCTGCTCGCCCT
>NZ_PSUG01000041.1:0-33919 GCF_002931755.1 Rathayibacter sp. AY2B3
CGGATGAGCTTCACCGACGGAGTGCCGGACGCCCCGCTCGAGAAGGGCGAGGCCAGCGACGAGACCGGCACGACGATCACCTTCTGGCCCAACGCGGGCGGGGGCGGGGGTGCGGGATCGAGGGACGCCTGATCCGGGGACGCCTGATCCGGGGAAGAGGAGTCGACGGAAGAGGAGTCGACGGAAGAGACCGGGCCTGGAGAAGGGGAGTCGGAGGACGCGGAATCCGAGGAGGCGGGATCGGACGCGGTCGGCTCCGGCACCGCGATCGGCTCGGCGGCGGCTCCCGTGCCGACGATCCGGCCGGCCTCGATCCGCACGGTGTGCGCGGCCAGCGCCTCCGGGACGTCGTCGAAGACGGCCGCGGTGATCAGGACCTGCTCGTAGTCGGCGACCACCGAGGCGAGGCGCTCGCGTCGACGCGCGTCCAGCTCGGCGAAGACGTCGTCGAGCATCAGCACTGGATCGCCCATGGGGGAGTCGCGCCGGAGCAGCTCCGCGGCGCCCAGCTTCAGCGCCAGCGCGAACGACCAGCTCTCGCCGTGGCTGGCGTAGCCCTTGGCCGGCAGCGCGTTCAGCTCGAACTGCACGTCGTCGCGGTGCGGGCCAACGAGGGAGACGCCCCGGTCGAGCTCGCGCCGGCGCACCCCGGCCAGCGCGGACGCGAACGCCTCCGCCAGTCCCTCGCCCGCCGCCGGTGACGCGGCGCCCGGCTGCTCCACGGGCTCGCCGTCGTCGTCGACCGCGCCCTCGATGCTCAGGCGGGAGCGGAGCACCGGACGCTGGTCGGCGCCGGCGACCGCCTCGTACGCGGCGCGCACCGGTCCGCTCAGCTCCTCCACCAGGGTGAGGCGCGACTGCATGATCTCGGTCCCGAGCGCGATCAGGCGCTCGTCCCAGATGTCGAGGGTCCCGAGCTTGGAGGGGTCGCGGACGCCGCTCGCTCGTGCGGACTTGAGCAGCGAGTTGCGCTGGCGCAGCACCCGCTCGTAGTCGGCCTGGACGGCGCTCATCCGCGGGGTGCGGAGGATCACCAGCTGGTCGAGGAAGCGGCGGCGGGCCGACGGGTCGCCGCGGATGAGGAGGAGGTCCTCCGGGGCGAACAGGACGCTGGAGAAGAAGCGCGGGAGCTCGCGCGGCTTGATCCCGCCGCGGTTGATCTGCGCGCGGTTGGGGGAGGAGCGGTTGATCTGCACCTCCGCCAGCAGGTCGCGCTCGCCGTTGCGGAGGCGGGCGCGCACCACGGCGCTGTCCCGGCCGGCGCGGATGAGCGCCTGGTCGCTCGACACGCGGTGCGAGCCCAGAGTGGAGAGGTAGCCGAGTGATTCGACGAGGTTGGTCTTGCCCTGGCCGTTGCGGCCGACGAAGAGGTTCGGTCCGGGCACGAGCTCGACGTCGACCGACTCGTAGTTCCGGAAGTCGCTGAGCGCCAGCTGCGTCACCTGCACGTCGCGCTCCTCTCCTCCACCCGTCGTCGCGGGCCTTCACTGCACCCCCGCGGGCTCCTCGCCCGTCTCGATCGGGCCGATCCGCCCGTTCCGGCGCCCGCCGACCGCTCTCCCACTGTCGGCCAGGCCTTCGTCCCGGATCTCGGTACGCCCCTGCCGGGCTACTCGATCACCATGACCGGCGGCTCCCCGTCCCTGCCCTGCGAAGGCGGCCGAAGGCCCGCCGCCCGGTCCTCGCCCACGAAGGCGGCCGAAGGCCCGCCGCGCCCGACGTCCGGAGCGAGGTGGAGGCGGCCGGAGGCCCGCCGCCCCCGTGAGAGCATCCCTGCCTCACGGGGGCGGCGGGCCGCAGACCGCCGTCCGTCACCGGCTCTGCAGAACGCGCCCACCCCTGGAGGCCGACCGCCGCGAGGCCGGGCAGGGACCGGCCGAGCCCGTCGACTGAGCTCCGCTCAGTCGACGGCTTTCACGGAGTGCCCGCCGAACTGGTTGCGGAGCGCTGCGACGGCCTTCATCGCGGGGGAGTCCTCCTGGCGGGAGACGAAGCGGGCGAAGATCGAGGCGCTGATCGTGGGCACCGGGACGGCGTTGTTGATGGCCTCCTCGATGGTCCAGCGGCCCTCGCCCGAGTCCTGCACGTAGCCCTCGATGTTCTTGAAGTCCGGGTCCTGCTCGAGGGCGCGGACGAGGAGCTCGAGCAGCCAGGAGCGCACGACCGTGCCGCGCTGCCACGCCTTGAAGGTGCCGGTGACGTCCTTGATGATGTCGCTGCGGGTCTCGAGCAGCTCGTAGCCCTCGGCGAACGCCTGCATCAGGGCGTACTCGATGCCGTTGTGGACCATCTTCGCGTAGTGGCCGGCGCCGACCTCGCCGACGTGGACGAAGCCCTCCTCGCGGGGGCCTTCCGGGCGCAGCGCGTCGAAGACGGGCATGGCGTACTCGACGAGCTCCTTCGGGCCGCCGACCATCAGGCCGTAGCCGTTCTGCAGTCCCCAGACGCCGCCGGAGACGCCCGCGTCGATGTAGTGGATGCCCTTGGGCTTCAGCAGCGCGTCGTGCTTGAAGTCCTCGGTGAAGCGGGAGTTGCCGCCGTCGATGACGAGGTCGCCCTCGCTGAGCTTCTCCGACAGGTCCTTGACGACCGCGTCGGTGATCTCGCCCGCCGGCACCATCACCCAGACGATGCGGGGCGAGGGGAGTGCGGCGATCATCTCGTCGAGAGAGGCCGCGTCCGAGACGTCGGGATTACGGTCGTAGCCGGTGACCTCGAGCCCCTTGGAGCGGAGGCGGGAGCGCATGTTGTCGCCCATCTTGCCGAGGCCGACGAGTCCGATGTGCATGGTGAACCTTCCTGGATTCGTTGTCCGGCGGGCGGGCGCTCGTCGGGAGCGGGGCGATCGCGGCTCTGCGATCCGGGGAGTGGTCAGCGCAGCAGCAGGTTGGGCTGGAGCAGGTAGCGGTAGCTGTCGCTGCCGGGCTGCTCCCGCGAGGTCTGCGCGGTGATCAGGACGGGGCCGGGCTTGTTGGGGTTCTCGGTCTTCGTGAACGCGATGCGCACGAACTCCGAGTGGACGGCGGCGAGGCCGTCGAGCAGGAACTGCGGCTTGAGGGAGACGACCACGTCGTCGCCGGTCACGATCGCGTCGATGCTCTCGGACGCCTGCGCCTGCTCCGAGCCGATCGCCTCGAGGGTGAGGCCGTCGCTGCTGAAGCTGAAGCGGAGTGCCGCCTCGCGCTCGAGCACGAGCGAGACGCGACGGGTGGCCTCGATGAGGTCGCTGGTCGACATGACCGCGTAGTTCTCGACGGAGGCGGGGAAGAGGCGCTTCACGGGCGGGAAGTTGCCCTTGATCAGCAGCGAGGTGACGGTCTTGCGGTCAGCGGTGAAGGCGATCAGCTCGCGCTCGTCGCGGTTGGTGATCGCGACGGAGACGGTGCCGGAGTGGCCGAAGGTCTTGCCGACCTCCTGCAGCGTGCGCGCGGGAACGAGGGCGGTGAGCGGCTGAGTGGGCGCCGGGTTGTCCCCGTTGTCCCAGTCGATCTCGCGGACGGCGACGCGGTAGCGGTCCGTCGCGACGAGGCCGATCGTGTTCTCGGTGATCTCGAGCTGCACGCCGGTGATGACGGGGGTCACGTCGTCACGGGAGGCGGCGACCGCCACCTGCGAGACGGCGGCCGCGAAGGCGTCGGCCGGGACGAGGCCGGTGGAGGCGTCGATCTCGGGGATGCTCGGGTACTCCTCGACGGGCATCTGCAGGAGTGTGAAGTGCGCCGAGCCGGCCGAGACCGAGACGCGCGACTCCTCCGTGGCGATGCGCACGGGAGCGTTGGGGAGGCGGTTCGCGATGTCGGCGAGCAGACGGCCGGAGACGAGCACAGTCCCCGTCTCCTCCACGTCGGCGGCGATCTGCGTCTGCGCGGACACCTCGTAGTCGAAGGAGGACAGCGTCAGACCCTCGGCGGTCGCCTCGATGAGGACTCCGGAGAGGATCGGCAGGGTCGTGCGCTGCGGAAGCAGCTTGACCGCGAAGGACACCGCCTCGCTGAAGACATCGCGGTTGGCTTGGAACCTCACGAGTACACCCCTGACGAGTCGCGGACGAAGACCGTCGCCCATCGTACCCGCCGGGCTCGGCGAGCTCGGAAGGGGGTGGACCGCCGAGCACTCCCGAGCCGCTGTGGAGAGGTTGCCGGTCGAGGCTTCATTAAAGAGAGAACTGCGTTAACAGTGTTAACACGTGTGGAAACTGTGGAAAACGTTCGAGACCCCTACTCCTGGGTGGGATCGGAGGGACCCGTCCCTGTGGAGGGAGTGTGAGCGCGCCCGTGGACGCCCTGTGGAGCGATCCGGGCCGACCGGTCGCCCTCCACAGGCGGGCCCTCCCGGCGCACAGTCCCGAGGCGGTTGTCCACAGTTATCCACAGGTTCCTCACACTGTGGAAATCGGCCCTCGGAGGCGCGCGAGGCGGCGTGTCCGAGGCGCGCTCGACAGGTCGAGGGAGTCAGCGGACGACGTCTCCCGTCACGACGGAGGCCGTCGAACGCGGCCCCCGCCGTCCGAGCGGCGCAGAAGACGACGGCCGCTCCCTCTCCCCCGCGCTGCTCCATCAGTCGCCGTGAGCGCCACTCCCCGCTGGTCGAGGCGCCGCAGCGCGGCGTACCGGGACCCTCCGACAGGACGGTCTCTCCGATCTCCACGCGCGCCGACACCGTTCAGTGCGTCCTGCTCCTCGCGGCGCGACCACCGTCGCCTCCCCTCAGGCGAGGAGGGATGCGGCGACCGCCGACCAGCGGGCACGGACGTCGATCGGCCCCGGGGCGCACCACCTCACGACGGGCGGTAGCGGGGGCCGTCCGACCGCCGGCTAGCGGTTCGTCTTGATGCGGGTGGTCAGCTCGGTGACCTGGTTGTAGATGCTGCGGCGCTCCTTCATGAGCTCCGAGATCTTCTTGTTCGCGTACATGACGGTGGTGTGGTCGCGGTTGCCGAACAGCTGGCCGATCTTGGGCAGAGAGAGGTTCGTCAGCTCACGGCACAGGTACATGGCGATCTGGCGCGCGGTGGCGACGGCCTGCGAGCGAGACGAGCCGTAGAGGTCGTCGACCGTGAGCTTGAAGTAGTCCGCGGTGTGGTTGATGATGTCGACCGGCGAGATGACGTTGTCCTCGTCGAGCGTGATCAGGTCCTTCAGCACGGTTTGCACGAGCGACATGTCGACC
Source organism: Rathayibacter sp. AY2B3 (assembly GCF_002931755.1). Taxonomy (NCBI): domain Bacteria; kingdom Bacillati; phylum Actinomycetota; class Actinomycetes; order Micrococcales; family Microbacteriaceae; genus Rathayibacter; species Rathayibacter sp. AY2B3. The sequence goes on from NZ_PSUG01000041.1 coordinate 5,170, forward strand.
GGTGTCCGGTTCAGGCTCGCGAACGCGGTGACGCGGATGAGCGTCCCCTCGAGCTCGCGGATGTTGCTCGACACCTTCGACGCCATGAACTCGAGGATGTCGTCGGGCACGAGCAGCTTCTCGCTGACCGCCTTCTTGCGGAGGATCGCGATGCGGGTCTCGAGGTCGGGAGCCTGCACATCGGTGATGAGGCCCCACTCGAAGCGCGAGCGCATCCGGTCCTCGAAGCCCGTCAGGGCCTTCGGCGGCAGATCGGACGTGATCACGACCTGCTTGTTGTGGTCGTGCAGCTGGTTGAAGGTGTGGAAGAACGCCTCCTGCGTCTCCGCCTTCCCCTGCAGGAACTGGATGTCGTCGATCAGGAGGATGTCGACGTTGCGGTAGCGGCCGTGGAAGGCGTTGCCCCGGTTGTTCGCGATCGAGTTGATGAAGTCGTTCGTGAACTCCTCGCTCGAGACGTAGCGCACGCGGATCCCCGGGTAGAGGCTCATCGCATAGTGGCCGATGGCGTGGAGGAGGTGCGTCTTCCCGAGCCCGGAGTCGCCGTAGACGAAGAGCGGGTTGTAGGCCTTCGCGGGAGCCTCGGCGACGGCGACGGCCGCGGCGTGCGCGAACCGGTTGGAGCCTCCGATGACGAAGTTGTCGAAGCTGTACTTCGGGTTCAGCCGGGTGTCGGTCGCCGGCACGGTGCGCAGCTCCTCGACCCCGCGGGTCGGCGCGACCGTCGCCGAGGAGGCGGTGATCGGCTCGAACGGGTTCACCGACTCCTGCGACGACGGGGAGCTGAGGGGCTCGTGCTCGATGTCGGGGTTCACCACGAAGGCGAACGTGGTGACGCCGAAGGAGTCGTCGAGGGTCCCGATCGCGCTGAGCAGGGGCACGCGCACGCGCTGCTCGAGCATCCCGCGGGTGAACTCGTTCGGGACCTCCAGGTAGAAGGTGCCCGCCATGATGCCCTTGGGCTCCACGAGCGAGACGAACCCGTAGAGGGGAGCGGTGATCCGCTCGTCCTGGGACAGCGCGCCGAGGATCACGTTCCACGCGTCGACCATCGACGTGTCGTCTGCCATCTGTCTCCGGTCCTGGGTGCTGTCGCTGTGAAGTCGCTGCGGGATCGCCGCCTCCGCCGGACCCGTCGCCGCCCGCTGCAGGGGCGTCGCGGACCGGGCGCGGAGCCGGGGTCTCGAGTGCCGCTCTCTCCACAGGGTTGTCCACCGGCCTCGAGCGATGCCTGTGCGGGCGCGGGAGGACGCGGATCCCACCTGTGGATAACTGCGGCTCAACACCGTAACGAACGGAGCCGACGGGAGACAAATCCACCACAGCGACACCCGCGTGTCAATGCGCGGAACCCCGTGCCCCGTGTGCATGATCGAGGTTTCGCGCCGTCCACATTTGACCGGTGGCGGAACAGGCCGTAGTTTAAATCAGTTGACGCCTGCCCGGTGTCGTCCGTGCGGCCCTCGCAGGCCGAGCGGATTCCGCAGCCGGGCACCCCTTCTTCCCGGAGGATCCGAGTCTCCGCCCGAGCGGGTGGTGCCGGTTCGCGCCGCGGAACACGTACGTGGAGATCTGATTATGAGCAAGCGAACCTTCCAGCCGAACAACCGTCGTCGCGCCAAGGTGCACGGCTTCCGTCTGCGCATGCGCACCCGTGCCGGCCGCGGCATCCTCAGCGCGCGCCGCGCCAAGGGGCGCACCGAGCTCTCCGCCTAGCAGCGAGCGGTACCGACCAGCGGTGCTGGCCAGAGCCAATCGCATCGTCCACGGAGGCGAGTACCGGACAGTCGTCCGTCGCGGTGTGCGGTCCACAGGACCGCACACCGTCACGTATGTCCGCCGGTCCTCCGCGGGCGGTCCGGCGCGGTTCGGGTTCATCGTCGCGAAGACGGTCGGCACCGCGGTGACGCGCAACACCGTCCGCCGTCGGCTCAAGGCCGTGGCGTTCGAGCTCGTCCCCGAGATCGACCCCGGCACCGAGGTCGTCGTCCGCGCGCTGCCCGGCAGCGCCGACGCGCCCTGGTCCGAGCTGCGCTCCGAGGTGTGGTCCGCGATGGCGCGAGCCGCGCGGAAGAGCGGGGCGTCCTCGTGACCGCCGTACTCCCCCGCCGCGAGGCGCCGCACGTCCGGCTCGGGTGGGCGATCCTCCTGCTGCCGAGGAACATCGGCGTCCTGCTCCTGATCGTCTACCGGGCGGTCGTGTCCCCTCTCTACGGGGACGTCTGCCGTTACTACCCCTCGTGCTCCGCGTACGCGCTCCAGGCGGTCCAGCTCCACGGGCTCGTCCTCGGCTCCGTCCTCGCGGCCCGCCGTCTGCTCCGCTGCCACCCGTGGGCGGCCGGCGGCATCGACGACGTCCCGACCTCGATCCCCCTGCACCGACCGGCTTCCGGCCGGACCCGCTTCGCCGTGACGCGAGCCGGGTTCGTCGTGGGCCCTCGAAAGGACTGACCCCACTCCATGGACCTCCTCGGCACGATCCTCTGGCCCCTCAAGTGGGTGGTCGAGCTGCTCCTCGTCGCCTTCCACCAGCTGCTGACCTTCACCGGCATGGAGGCGGCCGCGGGAATCACCTGGGTCCTCTCGATCGTCGGCCTGGTCATCGTCATCCGCGCCGCGCTCATCCCGATCTTCGTCAAGCAGATCAAGAGCCAGCGCCGGATGCTCGAGGTCGCACCCCAGCTCAAGAAGATCCAGGACAAGTACAAGGGCAAGCGCGACCAGCTGTCCCGCGAGGCGATGTCCCGCGAGACCATGGAGCTCTACAAGAAGACGGGCACCAACCCGCTCGCCTCCTGCCTGCCCCTGCTGATCCAGATGCCGATCTTCTTCAGCCTGTTCTCGGTGCTGAACGCGGCGCAGCACAGCCAGAAGGGCGTCGGACCGCTCGACGAGACGCTCGCCCGCCAGTTCGGCGAGGCGAACCTCTTCGGCGTCGCACCGCTGCACCAGTCGATCCAGGGCGCACTCGCCGAGGGCGGCCAGGAGCCGGTCATCATCATCGCGGTGATCATGGTCGTCCTCATGACCGCGTCGCAGTTCATCACCCAGCTGCAGATCGTCTCGAAGAACATGTCGCCCGAGGCGAAGGCCTCGCCGACGTTCAAGCAGCAGCGGATCCTGCTCTACATCCTCCCTCTCGTCTTCGCCTTCTCGGGCTTCGCCTTCCCCCTCGGAGTGATGTTCTACTGGCTGACCTCGAACATCTGGACGATGATCCAGCAGTTCATCGTCATCCGGAACATGCCCACCCCGGGCAGCGAGGCCGCCAAGGCCCGCGAGGAGCGTCTGCGCCGCAAGGGCAAGCTGGTCGAGGAGACCACGGCCGCCGGCGACGTCACCCTCGTCGAGAAGAAGGCCGTGCAGCGCACGCAGCCCGTGAGCAGGAACCGCTCCAAGAAGCAAGCCGGAAAGAAGTAGAGCCGTCATGACCGATCCGATGCAGACCATCACCGACGACGCGTCCGCACCTGTGGACGCCGACGCGACCACCGCCGACGAGGCGCCCGAGTCCACGCTCTCGCAGCTCGAGGACGAGGGCGACGTGGCCGCCGACTACATCGAGGAGTTCCTCGACATCTGCGACCTCGACGGCGACATCGACATCGAGGTCCGCAACGGCCGCGCCTACCTCTCGGTCACCGCCTCGGGTGACACCAACCTCCGGGTGCTCTCCCGCCCCGACGCCGTCCAGGCGCTGCAGGAGCTCACGCGCCTGGCCGTCCAGACGAAGACGGGCGCTTTCTCCCGCCTCATCCTCGACATCGGCGGCTCCCGCGACGCCCGCGAGGCGGAGCTGGCCCAGCTGGTCGACCGCGCGATCGAGCGGATCGAGGACGGCGCCACGTCGGCCTCGCTCCCGCCCATGTCGTCGTACGAGCGCAAGCTGGTCCACGACATGGTGGGCGAGCGCGGCTTCGTGTCGGAGTCCCGCGGTGAGGCGCGCGAGCGCCACACCGTCATCACCCGCGGCTGAGCGGAGTGGAGTCGACCCTCGAGCCCGAGCCCGCAGCCGCTGCGGCGATCGCCGGCGACCGATTGCCGCTCCTGCGGCGCTTCACCGAGGCTCTGGCCGCCCAGGGCGAGGAGCGCGGCCTGATCGGGCCGCTGGAGCTCCCCCGGCTCTGGACACGGCACGTGCTCAACAGCGCCCTGGTGGCCCCTCTCCTGCGTCCAGGACTCGTGGGTGACGTCGGCAGTGGCGCGGGCCTTCCCGGGCTCGTCTTGGCCATCGTGCGGCCGGACGTCCGGTTCGTGCTCATCGAGCCGATGGAGCGTCGCGTCGTCTGGCTCCAGGAGCAGGTCGACGCACTCGGACTCGAGAATGTCTCAGTTCTTCGTGCGCGCGCCGAGGAGGCGCAGCTCGCGGAGCCTCTGGACCAGGTGACCGCCCGGGCGGTCAGCGCCCTCTCGAAGCTGATCCCGCTGACCGCGCCGCTGCTGCGTCGCGGAGGCGAGCTGGTGCTGCTGAAGGGCATCAACGCCGAGAAGGAGATCGAGGCGGCGGCCCAGCAGATCCGTCGCTTCCGGCTCTCCCCGCCCGAGGTCGTCGTGCTGGGCGACGGCGTGCTCTCCGAGGTGACGAGGGTCGTCCGGGCTACAGTGGGTTGATCGCCACGACGCCGCAGTGAGCCCCCGACTCCTCGTCCGTCGACTCCTCGGTGCTGCTGTCCGTCCCACTCGCTGAGCGAAGGTTTCACGTGAAACAACCCGATTCCGCCGGTCTGACCGGAGGCTTCGACTCCTCGACTCCCCTGGCCCGGGAGATCGCGGACATGACCCGCCGGCGCGCACTGCTGAACGCTCAGCCGCTGCCGAAGCCCGAGTCGACCCGGGTCATCACGATCTCGAACCAGAAGGGCGGCGTCGGCAAGACGACGACGACCGTCAATCTTGCCGCCGGGCTCGCCCGCGGCGAGGCGAAGGTGCTCGTCATCGATCTCGATCCGCAGGGCAACGCATCGACGGCCCTGGGCATCGAGCACCGTGCCGAGACGGCCAGCGTGTACGACGTGATCGTCAACGACACTCCCCTCGCGGACGTGGTGCAGAAGAGCCCGGAGTTCTCGTCTCTCTACGGTGTGCCGGCGACCATCCACCTGGCCGGCGCCGAGATCGAGCTGGTCTCGCTCGTCGCGCGGGAGCAGCGGCTCCGCCGTGCGCTCGACCGCATGCTCGACACCATGGACGAGCCGTTCGACTACGTCTTCATCGACTGTCCGCCGTCGCTCGGTCTGCTGACGATCAACGCTTTCGTCGCGGCTCGCGAGGTGCTCATCCCGATCCAGTGCGAGTACTACGCGCTCGAGGGGCTCAGCCAGCTGCTCAAGAACATCGACCTGATCGAGCGGCACCTCAACCCGAACCTCGGTGTCTCGACGATCCTGCTGACCATGTACGACGGCCGCACGAACCTCTCGCAGCAGGTGGCAGCGGATGTCCGCGAGCATTTCCCGAAGGAGGTGCTGCGCGCGGTGATACCGCGCAACGTAAGGATCTCGGAGGCGCCGAGCTACGGGCAGAGCGTGATCAGCTACGACCCGCAGTCGTCCGGTTCGCTGGCGTATCTGGAGGCGGCCGCGGAGCTCGCGCGGCGTGGAGCTCGCAGGACACCCGAGACGGCACATGAAGGAGAGGCACGCTGATGGCGACCAAGCGCACGGGACTCGGCCGGGGGATCGGCTCGCTCATCCCGACCAGCGACGAGTCGCGCTCCCGGCCCGTCGACGTCTTCTTCCCTGATCAGGTCGGCGATTCGGCACGCGCCGACGAGCTGCTCGAGGTCCCCGGAGCGCGCCTGGCGCGACTCCCACTGGCCGACATCACCCCCAACACGGCGCAGCCGCGATCGGTGTTCGACGAGGACGACCTCGCCGAACTGGTCCACAGCATTCGCGAGTTCGGGGTGCTGCAGCCGATCGTCGTCCGGCCCGTGACGGCCCGTGGCGGAGCGAAGTACGAGCTCGTCATGGGCGAGCGCCGTTTCCGCGCCTCGAAGGCCGCGGGACTGACGACCATTCCAGCGGTCGTCAAGGACACGGCCGACGAGAACATGCTCCGCGACGCACTGCTGGAGAACCTGCACCGCGCCGACCTCAACCCGCTCGAGGAGGCGTCGGCCTACCAGCAGCTCCTCAGCGACTTCGGGATCACCCAGGAGGCCCTGGCGACGCGGCTCGGACGCTCGCGGCCGCAGATCTCGAACACGCTCCGTCTCCTGCGCCTGCCGGCCGATGTGCAGGCCCGCGTCGCTGCCGGCGTCCTGACCGCGGGACACGCGCGCGCGGTTCTGTCGCTCGACGACGTCGAGCTGATGCGCCGCCTGGCCGACAAGATCGTCCACGAGGACCTGTCCGTCCGCTCTGCCGAGGCTGCGGCCGCGCAGATGAAGGCGCCGCGGACGGCCGCGCGTCCCGTGGTGGAGGAACAGGGCGGGCACTCCGGGCACCTCTCGTCGATCGCGGATCACCTCGGCGACCGGCTGAACACTCGCGTCAAGGTCACTCTGGGTGCCCGCAAGGGCCAGATGGTCATCGACTTCGCCACCATCCAGGACTTGAACCGCATCCTCGCCGAGATCGGCGAGCCGACCGAGGTGTCGCTCGCTCCGTAGGGAGTCGGCCGGGCCGCGGAGTGTCCTGTGCACCGCGGCTGATGAGGACACGGTGATGCTGTGCCCTCGGCGATAGTCGCGATCGGGTGGTACTCGGCCCCTCTTCACCACGTCACTGAGACCAGGGCGAGGTGACCGACGAGATACCGTGTGGTGTGGGCAGTCTCGTAGAGAACGTGTCTCGGTGATCGACAAGCCCTGTGCGCTGGGACGTTTCTCTCGAGAAGAAATCCGAAGTTCAGTAGCGCATCTATTGATGAAGGTCTTGATAGCGACGACGTCGCTACGGAATGTCCTTCGGTGTTCGTCTGCCATCCGGTAGGTGGATCTCTGGAGAACTCTGCTCAGGGCGCTCTTCTGTCGGTCGAAGAGGCGGCGTGTGCCCTCACGAGGGCCGGCTGCGCCCGGGCCTCGTCGCTCACTGGCATCCGGGTCAGGCTCGGCGAGTACGTGCGAGATTTCACCGCCGGTGAACGGCAGCCCGAGTGTTTCACGTGAAACGGTCCCCACTCTGCACCGCAGCCAGAAGATGTCGGTCCAGTCCGCACTGCCTCGTGCGCGACGGGCGTGTCACAGGCCCCAACGAATCGATGAGCGGTCGCGTGGCCGAGATGAAAGCGAACGGTACGGCGCATCAGTGTGTCCGGTCAGGGTGATCCGCTCTCTCACCCCTCCCATCGACAGCCCATTGCGCGCACTGGCATCAGTAGCGAGCGTCGGAGGTGCCGCCAGCAAAGCCGTTTCACGTGAAACGGTGAAGCGCGGAGTGGGATCCACCATTGGAGAACGACCAGGTCGTCAGCGGACACAACCGCCCTTGGGCTCTCCCCTCTCATGAGGAGTCGCGATGGTCTGACGCGCCGCGCTCAACAGCTGGAGGAGCGTTTCACGTGAAACGCTCCTTGTCTGGAACTCTCGAAGCCCGCACGGTCGGCCGGAGAGCGGACATCACTTCGGCAGCTCAGCGGGAGCCTCCGCCAGGCCAGTCGAAGACCAGACAGTCACTCCTACTGATCGGGGGCAAGAAGGATCGAAGTGGTCAGCCGCTGTCATGGCGGGGTAACCACGGGGCTGCATGTGTCCTGGACCAGGCTTGCGGTGGAGAGCGCGCCATCGCTGGATCTCGATACGCCGCGACGCGGCTACTCGACGAGCAAGAGCCGACTCGATGATGGAGTCACTGTTCCCTGACCCGAAGAAGGCTCGTCGAAGAGCACCGTTTCACGTGAAACGGAGCGGAGTCAGGACGCGGCGAGCTTCGCCAGAGTGGAGTAGACGTCGCCGAGGTAGCGGCCCGACGCTTCGATGGCCTGGGGAACGAGCGACGTCTCGGTCATTCCGGGCAGGACGTTCGCATCGAAGAACCAGGGGAGTCCGGCCTCGTCGATGATGAAGTCGAGCCTCGACAGGTGGCGGAGCCCCAGCAGTTCGTGTATCGCCACGGCCACCCGGGACACCTCCTCCGTGATCTCCGGAGCGATCCGGGCGGGGGTGTAGAAGTGCGTCTCCCCCGCGTTGTAGCGCGCCTCGAAGGTGTACTGCCCGGCGACGGGGGCGATCTCCACCGGAGGCAGGGCGAAAGGTCCGTCGCCGAGGTCGAGAACGCCGACGGAGACCTCGGTCCCCTGGATCTGCTGCTCGATGAGCACGACGTCGCCATAGGTGTACGCCTCGACCATGGCTCGCGGGAGCTGCGACGAGTCCGACACGATGCTGACACCCTGGGCCGAGCCGCCCTGGGCCGGCTTCACCACGAGGGGGCCCGGCAGGTGGGCTTCGACCTGCTCCAGGATTCCGGCGGCTCCGAGCTCGCGGAAGGTCTCGCGGGGGAGGGTGACGGAGCGCGGAGTCGAGAAGCCGGCGCGGGCGACGAGCGTCTTCGCGGTGGGCTTGAACCATGCCAGGCGCGCCGCATCCGTCTGCGAGCCGACGTAGGCGAAGCCCGCGGCCTCGAGGAGCCCGAGGAGCGCTCCGTCCTCACCGCTCGCTCCGTGCACGGCGGGCCAGACGACGTCGGGACGCTTCCGCAGGAGCGTCGAGAGGAGCCCGGCGTCCGGTTCGTGCAGGGAGACGCGGTGGCCCATGGCGGAGAGACGGTCCGCGACGCGGCGGCCGGACCGCAGGGAGACGTCGCGCTCGTGACTGATGCCACCGCTGATGACGACGATGTCGAGAGTACGGTCGAGCACAGAGAAATCGGTCATGACCAGGGCTTTCTTATCGAATCAGCGGTGTCAGGAGACGTTGGGAGGCAGGACGGCGTCGCGCTTGCTCGCGTCGGCGGTGCTGAGCCGGCCCGTGCCCGCGAAGGTCGACAGCAGGTCGAGCTCCCCGTTGATGACCGTGGCGAGGCGGCGGATCCCGTCCCCGATGCGCTCCGGCGTCGGGTAGCAGAAGGAGAGGCGGATGTTCTGGCGTCCGTCTCCGTTGCCGTAGAACGCGGTACCCGGCGTGTAGGCGACGAGCTCCTTCACGGCACGCGGCAGCATCGCCTTGGAGTCGAGCTCCTCGGGCAGCGTGACCCAGACGTAGAAGCCGCCGTTCGGGTTCGTCCAGCTGAGGCCGGGCAGATGGGTCTGCAGGCCCTTCAGCATCGCTTCCTTGCGCTCGCGGTAGACGCCGCGGAAGGTGTCGATCTGTCCGCGCCAGTCGGCCGTCTCGAGGTACTTCGAGATGACCAGCTGACTGAAGGACGACGGGCTGAGGACGGCCGCTTCGTTCGCGAGGATCAGCCGCTCACGGATGGCGTGCGGGGCGAGAGCCCAGCCCACGCGGAATCCGGGAGCCAGAGTCTTCGAGAAGGTGCCGAGGTAGATCACTCCGTCCTCCTCCAGCGAGCGCATCGCCTTCGGCGGGACGTCCTCGAAGTAGAGGAGGCCGTACGGGTTGTCCTCGAGCACGAGGATGCCCTCGGACTTGCAGATCTCGAGGATCTCGACGCGGCGCTCCCAGCTGAGGGTCACGCCCGCCGGGTTGTGGAAGGTGGGGATCGTGTACAGGAACTTGATCGTCCTGCCGGCGGCGCGCACGCGAGCGATGTGCTCGCGGAGGGCTGCGGGGATGAGCCCGTGCTCGTCCATCGGGACGTGCTCGACCTCGGCCTGGTACGACCGGAAGATGACCACCGCCGTGACGTAGCTGGGGCCCTCGGAGAGGACGACGTCCCCCGGGTCCAGGAACAGCTTCGAGACGAGCTCCAGCGCGTGCTGAGAGCCCGTGGTGACCACGATGTCGTCCGCGCTGGCGGAGATGCCCTCGAGGGCCATCACATCGAGGATCTGCTCCCGCAGGACAGGGACGCCCTGGCCCGAGCCGTACTGCAGCGCGACGGGCCCCTGCTCCCTCATCACGGTGTCGATGGCACCGGTGATCAGGTCCTGGGGGAGCGCGGACACGAACGGCATCCCGCCCGCGAGCGAGACGACTTCGGGGCGCGACGCGACGGCGAACAGGGCTCGGACCTCGCTGGCGGCCAGACCGGCCGTGCGCTCCGCGTAGGAGTTGTACCAGGGGTCGAGGTTGGTGCCGCGGTTGGTCACGATGGTTCCGCTTCGCTCAGTGGACGGGGTCTCTCCGGCCGGAGCCGGGTGGATCCACAGTACCGGCCGGTCCTGTGCTGCGGCGGGGCGGTCGGGCGCCACCGCAGGGATCGTGGCCTGCGCCTCAACGGGTCTGTTTCACGTGAAACAGGCCGAGGAACGAGGAGAGCCCCCGTCACGACGTGACAGGGGCTCTCGGAGACCGCGCGGGGCGGTCAGGGGGTGCGGACTCAGAGGAACGCGGCCAGGTCGGCCTCGAGGGCCGGCTTCGGCTTGGCGCCGATGACGGTCTTCACGACCTCGCCCTTCTGGTAGACCTTCATCGCCGGGATCGACGTGATCTGGTACTTCGCGGCGGTCTGCGGGTTCTCGTCGACGTTCAGCTTGACGATCTCGATCTTGTCGCCGTGCTCGGCCGAGATCTGGTCGAGGATCGGCGCGACCATGCGGCACGGGCCGCACCACTCGGCCCAGAAGTCGACCAGGACGGTCTTCTCGGAGTCGAGGACGTCGGACTGGAACGATGCGTCGGTGACGCTCTTCGCGGTGGACATGGTGTTCTCTCCTTCACGAGTCGGCGGGCTGCCGGCTCCGATGTGCGATGACCGGACGGTCAGCGGGTGATGAGCTCGGCCCGGGGTGAGCCTTCGGTGTGCGCGGTGCCATCGGCGAGCGCAGCGAGGTAGTGCTCCGCGTCGAGGGCGGCGACCGTTCCGGATGCCGCGGCGGTGACGGCCTGACGGTACGTCGGGTCGATCACGTCGCCGGCGGCGAAGACGCCGGGAACGGAGGTCTGGGAGGAACGGCCGACCACCGAGATGGTGCCCTCGGTGGTGAGGTCGAGCTTGCCGTGCACGACGTGCGTGCGCGGGTCGTTGCCGATCGCGATGAACAGGCCGTCGAGGTCGAGGTGGGACTCGGTGCCGTCGACCGTGTCGCGCAGCTTCACGCCGTCGACGTGGTTCTCGCCGGTGATGCCGGTGACCTCGGCGTTCCAGACGAACTCGATCCTCTCGTTGTCGAAGGCGCGCTTCTGCATGACCTTCGAGGCGCGGAGCGAGTCCTTGCGATGGATCACGTAGACCTTCGCAGCGTGCTTGGTGAGGAAGGTCGCCTCCTCCATCGCGGAGTCGCCTCCGCCGACGACGGCGATGGTCTTCCCCTTGAAGAAGAACCCGTCGCAGGTGGCGCACCATGAGACACCGTGTCCCGAGAGGCGGTCCTCGTCGTGGAGGCCCAGCTTGCGGTAGGCGGATCCGGTCGCGACGACGACGGTCCTCGCCTCGATGCTCTCGCCGGAGCCGAGGTGGACGGTCTTGACCTCGCCCTCGAGATCGAGGGAGGTGACGTCGTCGTAGAAGGTCTCTGCGCCGAACTTCTCGGCCTGGGCCTGCATCGAGGTCATCAGCTCAGGACCGAGGACGCCGTCGGGGAAGCCGGGGAAGTTCTCGACGTCCGTCGTGTTCATCAGGTCGCCGCCGATCTCGACCGACGAGGCCACGACCACCGGGTGCAGTTCGGCGCGCGCCGCGTAGATGGCGGCGGTCCAGCCGGCGGGGCCGGATCCGATGATGACGATGTCGCGCACGGCAACTCCTCGGGGTCTGTACGAGCGGTGACGGGTGGGGCGGGAGCCGAGCACCCGGAGCCGGTCGCTCGAATCGTTCCGCGGCTCCGTGGGCTACAACACATCCTAGGCGGGCACTATTCCGCGGGCCCGGGAGTGTGGCCCGCGTCACGGTGCTGTTGGTTCAAGGGTCCGTGAAACGACCTCTGACCAGGGGTTCACCGGAACAGAATCAGCGGCCCAGTCGGCGGAGCACCGGAGCGAGGACGGCGCGCAGCTCCGGCACCCGGAGGAACCAGAGGACCGCGAAGTAGACGAGCGCCATCACGGTGCCGATCGCCACCATCGAGAGCAGCGGCTCCACGTAGTTCGACACCGCGAAGCCGCCCGCGCGTGTCCCGCCGAGGGCGACCAGGACGCCGTAGCCGGCGGCAGCGGAGGGCACCGCGGCGAGGACGAACTGCGCGAGCCTGACGAGGATCCGCCTTCCTCCCCGGCCGCCGAGCCGGCGGCGCAGGAGGAGGGCCGCCACGAGGGCCTGCACGCAGATGCCGAGCGAGGTCGCAGCGGCGATGCCGACAGCGGTGCGGTCGGCGGGGAGGCGGAGCACGACCAGGTAGCCGGCGACCGCCACCACGACCTGAACCAGGGTGAACAGGAACGGCCGCGCTCCGTCGCTCAGGGCGTAGAACGCGCGCTGCATGATGGCGATCGAGGAGAACAGCGGCAGGGCGATCACATAGGCCATGGCGATCGCTCCGATGGCCTGCGCGTCCGCGAACGAGTCGGTGAAGACGGAGCCGAACGGCACCGCGACCACGACGATCGCGGCGGCGGCGAAGACGAGCATCATCAGCACCAGGCGGAGCGAGGTGGAGACGTCGGAGCGGAACTCCTTCATCTCCCCCCGGGCGGTGTGGCCGCTCATCTTGGTGAAGTACGCCATGGCGATCGAGATCGCGATGACCGAGTGGGGCAGCATGAAGATCAGCCACGCCTTCTGCAGCGCCGCGGCCGAGGGGCCCTCGCCGGAGGCGGTGGAGGAGACCTGGCTCTCGACGATGCCGGCGACGATGGTCAGCAGCACCGTGGCGAACGACCACAGCGACATCCGTCCGGCCGTGCCGAGGCCGACGCCCCGGAAGCGGAAGTCGGGGCGGTAGCTGAGGCCGACCCTCCGCCAGAAGAGCATCAGGAACAGCGACTGGACGACGATGCCCAGCGTCGCGCTCCCGCCGAGGAGGGTGACCATGGCCGGGGACCACGAGTCGACCGGACGGTTCCCCTCGGGATCGGCGCCGAACAGCACCATGAAGGCGACGAGCCCGGCGATCACCACGACGTTGTTGAGCACGGGCGCCCAGGTGAAGGGGCCGAACGAGCCGCGGGCGTTGAGCACCTCGCCGAGGATGGTGAAGAGGCCGTAGAAGAAGACCTGCGGCAGGCACCAGAACGCGAAGGCGACGGCCAGCCGGTACTGCTCCGGCCCGTAGCCGGGCGCATAGAGGCGCACGAGCAGGGGAGCGAGGACCGTGGCGGCGATCGTGGTCACCAGGAGCAGGCCGAGCGCCAGGGTGAGCAGGCGGTTGATGTAGCCGCGGCCGCCGTCGGCGTCGAGGCCCGCCCGCACGATCTGCGGGACGAGGACGGCGTTCAGGGCGCCGCCCGCGATGATCGAGTAGATCGTGTTGGGCAGCAGGTTCGCCGTCGTGAAGGCGTCCGCGCCCGGCGCGACAGCGGCTCCGATCGTGTTCGCCATGACGATCGACATGACGAAGCCGAGGATCCGCGAGACCATCGTGCCGGAGGCGAGGACGGCGCTCGCGCGTCCGAGGGAGAAGCTAGCCACGCGGGTCCGATCGCTGGTCGTCGAGGTCGGGCTGGACCTCGAGCACGGCGTTCGGGTCCTCCTCGTCCTCAGGGGTGTCGCCTCGACGGCGACGGCGGATGTTGCGGAGGATGCCGGCGCCGAAGACGACGACGAGCGCGATCCCGATGACCAGGGTGCCGACGGTCTCCCAGTCGGCGCGGACGCTGGTCGTCATTCCCGTCGGGGTGCCGATGGGGACGCCCTGCGCCGAGGTCAGCTGCAGGCCGAGGCTCGTCTCGCCGTTGCCGACCCGGGCCTTCACGGGGATGAGGACGCGGCCCTGCGAGCGGGCGTCGATCTCCGTGGTCTCGATCGCCTCCTCGTCGATGTCGAGGACGGCGTTGGAGGTGGAGGCCTGGATCCGCACGGCGATCGGCCAGGGGAGCTCGTTGCGGACGTACACGGGGATGCTCGAGTCGCGGGAGACCTGCAGGATGCTGCCGGTCGCGTCGATCGACACCAGCGAGAGCGTCCGGTCGGCCTCGGTCATGGCCGCGCCGACGGCGTCGCCCCAGCCGCTGCCGTCTCCGCGCCAGGTCACCGAGAGCAGCGCCAGCACGTCGTTGCGGCTCTTGCCCGACAGCAGCTCCGGCTCCTGCAGCACGGAGGAGAACGCCTCGACCTCGGAGCCGGCGTCGAGCAGGTCGCGCACCCGGTCGAGCCGCGACTCCGACTCCGGCGAGTCGACGACGCTCGCGCCCTCGGTCGCGGGGACGGCGAGGGCGGTGGAGAGGGCGACTCCGCGGGCCCAGGGCAGCGACTCGATCGCGTCGAGGGTCTCGGAGAGGCGCGCGGCGCCGATCGCGGACCCGCGGCCGAGGGTGAGCACGACGTCCGGCGCGGTCCCCTCCTCCTGCACCTCGGCGAGATCGGTGGCGATCTCGGACATGCGGGCGCGCCACTCGGTGTCGTCGGAGGCGGTGGCGGCCGCGTCGAACGCCTCGGTGAGGCGCGAGTCGGCCACGACCAGGTCCGAGTCGCCGACCGTGGCGCGCGAGGTGGTGGTCACCTCCTCCGGCAGCAGGAGCCCGGAGGAGGGGACGACCGTGCGGTTCACGCCGCTGTCCGCGTAGACACCGAGGTCCGATCCCCGGAGGGTGCCCTCGTCGGGCCACGCGACGCTGCCGAGGGAGGTGCTCCAGTCGGAGGCGAGCAGCGACTCCGTGCTCGGACGCGCCGGCAGGTCCTCGGCCGGCTGATCGGAGTCGACGGCGGCCGTCGGCGCCGGGCTCTCGGTGCCGGGGACCGCGGCGAAGCGGGTGTCGTCGATCGCGTACTCGAAGGAGGTGGGAGAGAGGAGCGTGGAGAGCCCAGCCTGCGCCTGGGCCGAGACGTCGGCGTCGGCGTACGGCAGGGCGAAGCGCTCGTTCGGCACGGACTGCAGCCGGTCGAGCCAGTCGAGGGCCGACTCCGGAGCGGCGCTGCCGAGGACGCGGATCGAGGCGAGGATGCGCGGGTCGACCCCGATCGTGACGCCCTTCCCCGCGACCGCGTCGAGCTGACGGGTGAGGGTCCCCGTGCCGTCGGTGTAGTCGGCGAGGGCCTCGGCCGAGAGCAGGCCGTCGGCCGTGTCCGGCACGGTGAGCGGGACGAGGACGCTGACGCCGGTCTCGCGCTCCGGGGCCGCCGCGTCGTCGGTCAGCTCGACGGCCGTGCGGGCGGTCGAGACGACACCGCCTGGACCGGTGACCGTGACGAGGACGGCGTGGGTGCCGAGCGCGGTGCGGTCGTTGGAGAAGGGGATCTGGTCCACCGGCACGGTGAGGCCGGCCTCGGCGGTGCTGGAGGGCAGCAGGCGCAGCTGAGCGGTCGTGCGGACCGGGTCGGTGTCGTTGTCGGCCTCTGCGTCGAGCCAGTCGTGCAGCTCCGCGCGGGTGTCGAGGGTCGCGTAGGAGAGGGCGACCGTCACGTCGGCGCTGTCGATCGCCTCCGTGGTGCCGTTGCGCACGGCGATCGAGAGCTCGAGGTCCTGGCCGGGCCGCAGGACGCCGTCGCTGCCGACTCCCGCGGTCGTGGTGACGGTGCCGGGAGCGGGCGTCGAGGTCGCCGTCGCGACGGATCCCGGGGCCGCGAGGGCGGGGGAGGCCACGCCGGACAGGCCGAGCGCGAGGGCGGCGGCCCCTGCCGAGCGGAGCAGGAGGAGGGCCGCCCGCGAGCGGCGGGAGCGGAGGGAGGGGTCGCGCCGATGCATCGGACTCACTCGGCCTCCATGCGGGTGATTCTACGGGCAGCCCTCCTCGGGGCAGGCGGTGCGTCCGCTGTGCGCCCGGTCGGGCCGGTAACCCCCTGGCACGGTCACCGGTCGTCGAGACACCCCCCGCTACTAGGATCGTGCGAATGCACAGCGTCCAGACCGCTCTCGAGACCCTCCGCGCGCTCGCGGGGACGCCCACGGTGGCGCGGCTGGCGACGGCGTTCGCAGCGCAGGGCCACGAGCTCGCGCTGGTCGGCGGCCCGGTCCGCGACGCCTTCCTCGGCCACGGCGTGCACGACCTCGACTTCACCACCTCCGCGCGCCCCGACGACATCGTGCGGATCGTCGCTCCGATCGCCGAGGCGCACTGGGACATCGGCCGGGCGTTCGGCACGATCGGAGCCCGCGTCGCCGGCGAGACGGTCGAGATCACGACCTACCGCAGCGACAGCTACGACGGGGTGAGCCGCAAGCCCGAGGTCGAGTTCGGCGACTCGCTCGAGGGCGACCTGGTGCGGCGCGACTTCACCGTCAACGCGATGGCGCTGCGGCTCCCGGAGGTCGTCCTCGTCGATCCCTCGGGCGGAGTGGAGGACCTGCTCGCCGGCCGGCTGCGCACCCCCTCCCCCGCCGACCTCTCCTTCGGCGACGACCCGCTCCGGATGCTCCGCGGCGCGCGCTTCACCTCGCAGCTCGGCTTCCGCACCACCGACGAGGTCGAGTGGGCGATGGCCGAGCTCGCCGGCCGGATCGACGACGTCTCGGCGGAGCGCGTGCAGGAGGAGCTGCGGAAGCTCCTCGCGACCGCCTCGCCCCGCGCCGGCCTGGAGCTGCTGGTCGACACCGGTCTGGCCGGTCGCTTCCTCCCGGAGCTGCCCGCGCTGCGCCTGGAGCAGGACGAGCACCACCACCACAAGGACGTCTACACCCACAGCCTCACCGTGCTGGAGCAGGCGATCGCGCTGGAGGAGTCGCGGCACCCCGGATCCGCGCCGGACGTCGTGCTGCGGCTCGCCGCGCTCCTGCACGACATCGGCAAGCCGGCCACGCGTCGGCTCGAGCCGGGCGGGGTGGTGAGCTTCCACCACCACGACCTGGTCGGCTCCAAGCTCGCGATCAGGCGGATGCGCGCGCTGAAGTTCGACAACCAGACCACGAAGGACGTGGCCCGCCTCATCGAGCTGCACCTGCGCTTCTTCGGGTACACCGACGGTGCGTGGACCGACTCCGCGGTGCGCCGCTACGTGACCGACGCCGGGCCCCTGCTCGAGCGGCTGCACATCCTCACCCGCGCCGACGTCACCACGCGCAACCGCCGCAAGGCCGACCGGCTCGCGCACGCCTACGACGACCTCGAAGCGCGCATCGCGGAGCTCGCCGAGAAGGAGGAGCTCGCCTCCAAGCGCCCCGACCTCGACGGCACGCGGATCATGGAGATCCTCGGCCTCGCCCCGGGCCCCGAGGTGGGACAGGCGTACCGGTTCCTGCTCGAGCTGCGGCTGGAGGAGGGTCCGCTCGGCGAGGAGGTCGCGACGCAGCGGCTCCGCGAGTGGTGGGCGTCGCGCTGAGGCGCTGAGCCGGCACGGACTGCGCGCCTGCCTCGCCCGCCCCCGGAGTGGTGCGCCTCGAGCGGATCCGTCCGGCGCGTCGCGGCGGTCCTGTTGTAGTCTGTACAGGTTGTCCACGACCAGACGCACTCGCGTCCGCGGGAGTGGGCAGATGCTACATACCCTCCTGTCACGGAAATACCGTGGCCGTTCAGTCCGAAGGAGGTGGGTTAGTGACGCATCAGTACGAGATCATGGTCATCCTGGACCCCGAGATCGATGAGCGCACCGTCGCTCCGAGTCTCGACAAGTTCCTCAACGTCATCCGCACCGATGGTGGATCCATCGACAAGGTCGACGTCTGGGGCCGCCGTCGTCTGGCGTACGAGATCAACAAGAAGTCCGAGGGCATCTACGCCGTCGTCGACTTCACGTCGACCTCCGCCGCAGCGAACGAGCTCGACCGTCAGCTGAAGCTGTCCGAGGCCGTCATGCGCACCAAGGTGCTGCGGGCCGAAGAGGGCATCGCCCAGGTCGCGGCCGCCGCGAAGCTCGCCGACGAGAAGGCCGCCCGCAAGGCTGCCAAGGCCTCGGCCGCTCCCAAGGCGTAGCGCTCATGGCCGGCGAGACGATCATCACCGTGGTGGGGAACCTCACCGCCGACCCCGAGCTGCGCTACACGCAGGGCGGGCTCGCGGTCGCGAACTTCACCATCGCCTCCACGCCGCGCACCTTCGACCGTCAGGCGAACGACTGGAAGGACGGCGAAGCACTGTTCCTCCGCGCCTCCGTCTGGCGCGAGTTCGCCGAGAACGTCGCGGGAACGCTGACCAAGGGCAGCCGCGTCATCGCGACGGGCCGCCTGAAGCAGCGCTCCTACGAGACGAAGGAAGGCGAGAAGCGCACCAGCATCGAGCTCGAGATCGACGAGATCGGGCCCTCGCTGCGCTACGCGACCGCGCAGGTCACGCGCGCCTCCGGTGGAGGCGGACGCGGCCAGGCCGGTGGCGGCCAGGGCAACGGCGGTCAGATCGGCGGCGGCCAGGGCGGCTTCGGCGGCGGCGGTCAGGGAGGCTCCGGCAACGCCGGCGGCAACCGTGGCGGTCAGGCCGAGGAGCCGTGGGCGCCGAGCGCTCCCGCCGGTGGCGACGTGTGGAGCACGCCGGGCAGCTACAACGACGAGACGCCGTTCTGAGCCCCGGCTCGGACACTCTCCTCACCTGAATCACGCCTCCCCCGCACCGCGATCGCTCGCGGCGGGGCAGGGGCGAACCAGAATCTAAGGAAACCACTATGGCTGGAAAGAGCAGCGGCGACCGCCGCAAGCCGATCCGCGGCAAGGGCGCGAAGAACGCGGCCCCCGCGAAGTCGGTCCGCGTGGGTGTCATCGACTACAAGGACGTCGCGACCCTCCGCAAGTTCATCTCGGAGCGCGGGAAGATCCGCGCCCGTCGTATCACCGGCGTCTCCGTTCAGGAGCAGCGCCTCATCGCCCGTGCCGTCAAGAACGCCCGCGAGATGGCGCTCCTGCCCTACGCCGGCAGCGGAAGGTAGGTAACGGTATGTCCAAGGTCATCCTGACCCACGAGGTCGACGGACTCGGCTCGGCCGGCGACGTCGTCGACGTGAAGAACGGGTTCGCCCGCAACTACCTCATCCCGCAGGGCTTCGGCGTCGCGTGGACCCGCGGTGGCGAGAAGCAGGTCGAGCAGATCAAGTCGGCGCGAGCCGCTCGTGAGCACAAGACCATCGAAGAGGCCCAGCACACCAAGCAGGTCCTCGAGGCCAACCGCGTGAAGCTGACGGTCAAGGCCGGCAAGGACGGCCGCCTGTTCGGCTCGGTGAAGACCTCCGACATCGCGGACGCGGTGGCGGCGGCCGGATTCGGCGAGCTCGACAAGCGCAAGATCGTCATCTCGAACGCGATCAAGCACGTCGGCGAGCACGAGGCCGTGGTGCGTCTGCGCGACGACATCCAGGCCACCGTGAAGCTGCAGGTGGTCGCGGCCAAGTAAGGCCGCGAGAACGCCGCGGAGGGCGGTGCGACGGGACTTCCGAGTCCCCTCGCACCGCCCTTCGTCGTTCCCGTTCTCCACAGCTCCATCCACATACACCCTCCGGCGGGACCAACCTTCACTGTGGTCTTGAGACTCTTTTCCCCACACACCTGTGGAAAGCGGGAAATGCCTGGTCAGCGGTCGGAAAAAACTTGCCGATAGCCTCTGTTCCCACAGGGTTGTCCACATGTTGCCCACAGTGGGCCCGGCGTTTCCCCTCGGTTCTGCACAGCTCCCTCCACAGGGCGGTTTGCGTGCCCCGGGCGCCGGTCCGTAGGGTGGCGCAGCGCCCCGCGAGGGGTGCGGGCAGGCGCCCGTGCGCCGCTGTCGGAGGTCGCTGGTAGACCGGATCCCGACACCGGCTCGACCGGACGCGCAGCACCCGACAGGAGGAGGCGAAGGCATGACGATCGCGCACCTGGCGGTACCCGGCTCGGACGGACGGGACGGTCGCGGAGACCGCGGCGAGTCGCGCGGGAACGAGCGGACCCCTCCGCACGACCTCCTCGCCGAGCAGTCGGCCCTCGGCGGCATGCTGCTCTCGAAGGACGCGGTCGCCGACGTCGTCGAGAGCGTCAAGGGCACCGACTTCTACATCCCCAAGCACGAGATCGTGTTCGACGCGATCCTCGCCCTCTACTCGCACGGCGAGCCGACCGACGTCATCGCGGTCACCGACGAGCTCACGAAGCAGGGCGAGCTGCAGCGGGCCGGCGGCGCCGACTACCTGCACACGCTCACGTCGATGGTCCCCACCGCGGCCAACGCGGGCTACTACGCCTCGATCGTCGCCGAGCGCGCTCTGCTGCGCCGCCTCGTCGAGGCGGGCACCCGCATCGCGCAGATGGGCTACCAGGGCGAGGGCGAGGTGCTCGACCTCGTCAACACGGCGCAGGCCGAGATCTACAACGTCACCGGCTCCGAGACGGCGGAGGACTACGTCCCGCTGACCGACGCGGTGACCGTGGCGATCGACGAGATCGAGGCGGCCGCGCACAAGGACGGCAGCTTCACCGGTGTGCCCACCGGGTTCGCCGACCTCGACGACCTGACCAACGGCTTCCACGCCGGGCAGATGATCATCGTCGCCGCGCGCCCCGCGCTCGGAAAGTCGACGCTGGCGCTCGACTTCGCCCGCGCCGCCGCGATCAAGCACAACATGGCCACGATCTTCTTCTCCCTCGAGATGGGGCGCAGCGAGATCGCGATGCGCCTCCTCTCGGCCGAGGCGTCCGTGCCGCTGCAGCACATGCGCAAGGGCACGGTCGACCAGCGCGACTGGACGACCATCGCCTCGACCCGCGGCCGGATCAACGACGCGCCGCTCTACATCGACGACTCGCCCAACATGACCCTCGTCGAGATCCGGGCGAAGTGCCGCCGGCTCAAGCAGCGGGTCGGGCTCAAGATGGTCGTCATCGACTACCTGCAGCTGATGACCTCCGGCAAGAAGGTCGAGAGCCGCCAGCAGGAGGTCTCGGAGTTCTCGCGTGCCCTCAAGCTCCTCGCGAAGGAGCTGCAGGTGCCGGTCATCGCGCTCTCACAGCTGAACCGAGGCCCCGAGCAGCGCGCCGACAAGCTCCCCGCGATCTCCGACCTCCGCGAGTCCGGCTCGATCGAGCAGGACGCCGACATGGTGATCCTCCTGCACCGCGAGAGCGCCTACGAGAAGGACAACCCGCGCGCGGGCGAGGCCGACCTCATCGTCGCCAAGCACCGCAACGGCCCGACCCGCACGGTGACCGTGGGCTTCCACGGCCACTTCTCGCGCTTCGCCGACATCCCGGCGGTCTGACGTGTGCTACCGACAGGGGCGAATCCCGGTCATGATCTTCCCAATTTGACCTACTCAGTGCGAGGTGCATGCAAGGGCACCGAGGCAAGACCGAACTGCGGCTGGAACCGTACTGTTCAGCGTTCCGTGCAATAGCATCGATGACGGCAGACTGCTTCCGATCGCGTCCGAATACAATCGGCGTCGGATCGATCTCGGCCAATCCCCACACTTGCCGGTGAGCCAATTGCCGAAGCGCTCTCCTTGCATCGAAATTGTCGGCGCTCCTCAGCGGGAATGCCATCATCGGACACGCCGCCTCACCGGAACAGCAGGTGAACGCCAGCCGCGCCGTGCTCTGAACGGATCCGAACCGGTTGTCGAGAATCCGAGATGTCGCGTCACTCGATCAATAGGTCAAGGGCGCTTCTGGCAACATCGATGAACTCAAGCGCCACATCGCGAGCTGCACTTCGCAGACTCGTCGAATCAAACCAAACATGTACGGTGCTTTGTTTCTAGGCGCGAAAATTGGCGCGACGACCGACGGCGCGAACGACGAGATACAACCGTGCATGTATGTTTGGTTCATGGTCTTCGGAGTGCTCGTCCTCGTGTTCGCTGCTGCTGCCGTCGTCGCAGCCGTCGAATGCGCCGCCCGAGGGCGACTCGGCCCGAACAACCTGGTCGGGATCAGAGCAGCCTCGGTCATGGCTTCCGATGAAGCCTGGCAGCGGGGCCATCAGGCAGCCCGACCCTGCGTGTGGATCGGCGCATTCTTGGCAGTCACGGGGGGCTCGCTCAGCCTCGTGGTCGACCCCACGCACTCGAACGCGTTCGTGCTCGCAGGCCTGTCGGCGTTTCTGATCTTCGTGCTGCTCGGAAGCGCGATCGCCGTGCGCGCGGCACGCCAGGTCCCCCCGCCGGGCGTCGACGACGACCGGCGAGAAACGCCCCTCCCCTAGCGTCCAGCACGATGCACTCCGGGAGAGCACCATCCCTGTCGATCCGGTGACACCTTGGCTGATCTACGGCACGGGCTCGGTTGCAGCGGAACTCGCGATGCAGGCAAGGCGCCGGGGCATGCCGTTCCTCCTCGCCGGGCGCGACGGCGCGAGTCTCGACATGCTGGCTGACCGGTACGGCGTCGCGAGGATGCAGCTCGACCTCCGGCAGCGTGCGAGCTCCCTGACGCAACACCTCGACGGCGTCAGCGGGGTGCCCAACGCAGCCGGACCATAGTCCTCCACCGCGCAGCCGCTCATGGAGGCCAGCGCGGAAGGTTGCGTCTCCTACGCTGACCTGTCGAATGAGGGCCGCACACACGAGTACGCGTGGAAACGGGATGCCCACTGGCGAGAATGCGGCATCGCCGTGGTACCCGGCGCGGGGTTCGGCACGTATCTGGCCGAAGTGCTCGCCGAGCATGCGCTCCGAACGATAGACCAGCCGCAGAAGGTCAGCCTGACGAGCCTCGCGAGTGGCAGGACTTCGAAGTCACCAGGCGTCACAGCTTCGTCGCAGGCAGTTCTCGCTTCAGGAAGCTGGCGCTTCCGGTCCGGGACGCTGGTCAGGCTGAGAGGTGGAAGAGCAGTTGAGACCTCTGAGACGAGCTCTCACCTGACACTGCACACCGGCGACCTGTTCGCTCTGCGGAGGACGACGGCGGCGACCGACATCCAGGTGTTCGCCGAGCTCGGGTTGCCTCGCGGCCAGCTCCTCCTGCTACTCCCGCTCCTGCGAGTGCTGTCTTCGCTGCACCCAGTTCGCCCTCTCAGGCTTCCATCACATCGGCGAACGCGGCCTCGGATGCTCAAGTCGACCGCGAACACCATCATCAAGTCTCGTCTCCGAGTCACCGTGGAAGGCAGCGCCGGCGATCGTGCATCGTTCGTTCTGACTGCTGGGTCTGGAACAGCCTTTGCGGCTGCGATCTGCCTGGAAGTACCGGCAGCCCTCGCAGCCGAGGCACGGTCCGGGTGCATGACGCCGCTCGAGATCCTGGGATCGAATCCGGCGAGACACCTTCCAGGCGTGCACATATCACCAGACCGATCAGAAGATCCGAAGGGACGAGATGCACCACTTTGATGGGCGGCCTTTAAAGGAGATACTCGGCAAGGAGTCCGGCCGATACTTCGGTTCGGGTCATCGACACATCAGGCATACCGTCAGCCAGGTGGCCGAACACGTCGACGGTGACAGGATCCGACTTTCGGCGGTTAAGCAGGCGATCTATCCGCCCCGCTGGTCGCTGGACGCGGCAGGAGATCCCCGCGAGGTGCATCTCAGTTCTATCGATGCGATCAGCCTGGCGCTGAAGACCATCAGCCTGTGTGAGATCACGAATCGCGGCGCTTGGTGGGAAGGGCCGTTCGATGTCACAGGGTTCTCAGTCGTCGCCGGACGTGTGGCGACGACTGATGTGGGCTCTGTCACCATCGGCATCACGACCGATCACGGCGGACCGCTCGTCAGCACCAAGTCATTGCGGGCTCGTATCGGCGGACTGAACGTCGACTTGGAGTGCGCCCCGAGCCGAGCCCGACCGGGCGCAGCCGAGGCGGCACCCGGCCTCACCCAGGCGGCAGCAGGCGACTCGATCCAGATGTCGTCCCACGTCGATCGCGTGGACCTCGTCGATGGACACCTCGAGACGTCCCATTCCGTCACATCATCCCAGGCAGGGTACTCAGCCGCCCCGCCCCGCCTTGACGCCGTCGATGAACTCGTCATGTTCGGTCAGTTGGCGCAAGTCCTCATCGACGCCGTCAATGACACCAGCCGCTCCGCTGTACCGAACCTCTGGCTCAGGCGCGCCTCCGTCTCTCGGACGCCCGCTCCGTCCGGCGGCCAGGCTTGATTCTCCGCTCGCACGTCCGTGCGCAGGAACGCCGAGGTCGTCATCGGCGGCCGAACCCTCCGCGACGTGAGGTTGGTCTCGACATCCGAGCACGGTGCGAGCGCCAGCGCGGCGTTCGGCTACTCAGCGTGAACCCTCCCGAACGGGGACCAGACGGCAGAGACGCTGAACCATGGGCCGATAGAGTGGCTTTGGGATCAGTCGGAGGTGCGCGTGGCACAACAGGAACGCGGGATCGCCACACGAGAGGCGATTGTTCTCGGTGGGGCGAAGGTGTTTGCGCGCCTGCACTACTCGACCGCTCGCGTCGCCGATATCCTAGAAGCAGCATCCGTCACGCAGGGTGGTTTCTACTTTCATTTCCGCAGGGGCAAGATCGAGGTGGCGGAGGAGATCATCCGCCGCCAGGACCAGGGCTTCATCCTCCTCCGGGATTCGATTCTGGAGTCGGGCGACGACGGCCTCGCTTCACTGCTCACGCTGTCCCGGTCCCTCGCGAGAGCAGTGCAGCACGATCCAACGGCGCAAGCAGGCCTGCGTCTCGTCGCACAAGCCTCATCTGAATTCCCCGGCGTTGCGAAGTTGCCGGATCCAGTCTGGCTCGACGCGATAGCGTTGTTTCTCGAACAGGCACGAGCTGAAGGCAATCTTCGCGCCGAGGTCGATATCCCGACTGCCGCTCGAGCCGTCGTCTATATGTTCACCGGCGCGCAGACGAGCTCGTTCGTCTCGAACGGTTGGCGACACCTGGAGGCGAGCCTCGAGGCGACGCATTGGTTCTCCATGCAAGCGCTCGCCACGCCGGAGTACCTGGCGACCACGAAGAACGCCCTCTAGTGCTTCGCCCGCAGGCATGCATGCGAAACAGCCGCACCGACATCGCCCTGACGCCTCGCTTGTTGCGGCTTTTCCGGCAGCCAGCCCGTTCGAGCAGGCCGCGCAGGGCGGCAGCTCCGACGCCGACCGCGACGCCGAGGAAGGCTTCGTGGAGACTGAACCCGAAGTCTGTGCCAACCCGACCTCGTATGGCCGCCGGGCACTTCCTGCGCGGCGAGGGGCCACCGAATGACCCCATCGAGGCCTCAGATCCGCGGAATCACGCGGGCATGTTCGGAGCGACACGTTGTGCTGGAAACTGCGGCGACACTTACGTGGGAAACCCGCTGATCCAGGGGGCCTGCGGCGACATTTCGCGGGCGCGTTCACAGACGTGAAGGGCGCCGCTGCCGTCCCCGAGCCCGTCGACGTCCCGCTGGGCGGCGGGTCGATCCGCCTGGGCCAGTTCCTCAAGTTCGCGGGGATCCTCTCGGGCGGCGAGGCCAAGGAGGCGGTCGCCGAGGGGATGGTGACCGTCAACGGCGAAGTCGATCTGCGCCGCGGGCGCCAGCTCGTCGTCGGCGACGTCGTCGGGTTCGACCGGAACCGCTTCCGCGTCTGCGAGTGAGCGCGGCCGCGCCTCGACGGGTGCGATCGGCCGAGACACCGCGGAACGGATGAGACGCCGCTCAGAGGCGGGCGCGTCGGCGTGTTGAGCGGTGGCTCGGCGCACACTGGCTCCTGGACATCCCGGGACGACAGGAGACGCGCGTGCAGCTCGGCATTCACTTCATGAACTTCACTCTGCCCGGGGGGAGCGCGCAGATCGCGCCGATCCTCGGAGCGACCGCGCGGATGGCCGAGGACGTCGGCTGCGCCTGGTTCACCCTGATGGACCACTACTTCCAGATGGAGCACTTCGCGACCAGCGAGGATCCGATGCTCGAGGGCTACACCTCGCTCGGCTTCGTCGCCGGGCGGACGGAGAAGATGCGGCTCGGGCTGCTCGTCACCGGCGTGACCTACCGCCACCCGGGACTCCTCGCGAAGATCGTCACCACCCTCGACGTGCTCTCCGGCGGACGCGCGATGCTCGGCATCGGCGCCGCCTGGTACGAGCGCGAGCACCTCGGGCTCGGCGTGCCGTACCCGCCGCTGAAGGAGCGGTTCGAGCGGCTGGAGGAGACGCTGCGGATCTGCCGTCAGATGTGGAGCGACGACGACGGGCCGTTCGAGGGGACGCACTACCGGCTCGCCGAGACGCTGAACCACCCGGCTCCGATCCAGCAGCCCGGCCCGCCGATCCTCATCGGCGGCGGGGGCGAGAAGAAGACGCTGCGGCTGGTCGCGCAGTACGGCGACGCCTGCAACCTGTTCGGCACCGGCGCGGACGACGTGGCGCACAAGCTGGACGTGCTCAAGCGGCACTGCGACGACCTCGGGCGCGACTACGCGACGATCACGAAGACCATCACGGGGGGCGGCGATCCGATCGGCGACCCGGACGGCTTCGTCCGCGCGATGGAGGAGTACGCGGCGCTGGGGATCGACCACGTGCAGCTGGCGCCGGCCGGGCCGGATCCGGAGGGGTACGTCGCCCGGCTGGGCGAGGGCGTGATCGAGCGGGTGGCGGCTCTCGGCTGAGCAGTGCCGGACGGCGCGGCGGCGCGGGTCGCTCGACGAGGTCCGCGGTGGAGGCCGGCGTCGGCTCCGGTCGACCGTGTCCGCTCCGGTCCGCCGGCACCGGGCGCTGCTGGCCGGGGTCGGCTCCGGCCCGCCGTCACCGGGGCGAGGACTCCGGAGGCGGGGGTGTCGCGGAGCGGAGGACACCGTCGGCGGATCCTGCCCCCCGTCAGGGTCGCGGCGTAGACGCGGGCGAGAAGCGCGACCTACGTTTCGAGCCTCCCACCTCGGGTTATTGAGCTCACGCTGACGTGGGCAGATCGCTGGCCTCATGCCGCACGTGTCCTCTCGCACCTCGCTCCGCCGTCATCGGCAGAACCGCAGAAGAGGGGCGATCGGGACGGGTGTCGTCCTCGCCGTCGTCGGCGCCGCGCTCTTCGCCGGCGTCTCGGCGCAGGCGGCCACTGCTCCCGACCTCGGCACGGCGGAGGACTACTCGGTCCTGGCCGCGTCGACCGTGACGAACACGGGGTCGAGCGTCCTCGACCAGAACGTCGGGGTCAGCCCGCTGACCGCCGTCACCGGGTTCCCGCCCGGGCGGACGGACGGAGTGATCCACCGCGGAGACGCGGAGGCGGCGCAGGCCCAGGCCGACGTGGGCACCGCCTACGGACAGCTCGCCTCGCAGGCGACGACCGCGCAGATCGGCGCCGAGATCGGCGGCCGGACGCTGAAGCCCGGGGTCTACACCGCGGCCGGACCGGTCGGAGTGACGGGGACGCTCACGCTCGACGCCGAGGGCGTCAACGAGGCGGTCTTCGTGATCCGCGCCGCGTCGACGCTGACGACGGCGTCGTCGAGCTCGGTGGCCCTGATCAACGGGGCGCAGGCCTGCAACGTCTACTGGCAGATCGGCAGCTCCGCGACTCTGGGCACCGACTCGGACTTCGTGGGCTCCGTGCTCGCCTCGGTCTCGGTCACGGTGACGACGGGCGTCTCCGTCGAGGGCCGCGCACTGGCCCGCACGGGGGCGGTCACGCTCGACTCCGATGACTTCACCGAGCCGGGCTGCGAGCCCTCCGACGGTGGACCGTCGCCGACGGCGACGCCGACTGTGACCCCGACGGTCACGCCCACGGTGACGCCGACGGTGACGCCGACTGTGACGCCGACTGTGACTCCGACTGTGACGCCGACGGTGACGCCGACTGTGACGCCCACGGTCACGCCGACGGTCACGCCGACTGTGACCCCCACGATCACGCCGACCGTGACCCCCACGATCACGCCGACGGTCACGCCGACGGTGACCCCCACGGTCACGCCGACGGTGACCCCGACGGTCACGCCGACGGTGACCCCGACGGTCACGCCGACTGTGACCCCGACTGTCGCCCCCACGGTCACTCCGACCGTGACTCCGACTGTCACCCCCACGGTCACTCCGACCGTGACCCCGACTGTCACTCCGACGGTGACTCCGAGTGTCACTCCGACTGTGACCCCCACGATCACGCCGACGGTGACCCCCACGGTCACGCCGACTGTCGCCCCCACGGTCACTCCGACGGTCACTCCGACGGTGACTCCGACGGTCACGCCCACGGTGACTCCGACGGTGACGCCGACGGTGACTCCGACGGTGACTCCCACGGTCACGCCGACCGTCACTCCCACTGCCACCGCGAGCCCGACCGCGACGCCCACGCCGACCGCGACCACAGCGCCGCGCCCGGCACCCTCGCACGCAGCGATCGTTCCCGCCGCCGGCTCGAACGGACCCCGCGGACCGGCCCTGGCCTCGACCGGAGTCGATTCCGCAGCGACGGCGACCGCCGGAGTGCTCGGTCTGCTCGCCCTGGTCGGCGGCGGCCTGATGCTCCTCACCCTCCGACGCCGCGGTGAGCGCACCGGCAGCTGATCCCGGATGACCACCGGCAGCTGATCACCGCCAGGCCGTGCGTCGGACTCCCGAGGGGTCCGGCGCACGTCTGCGCCCACGACTCCGCTCCGCTCGTCTAACGGGCGTCTCTCGGATGCCCGCCCGACCTGCTCCTCCGTCGCTCCGCCGCTCCGCTCGGCCGCTCCGCTCCGCCGCTCGAACCACCGAGACGCCCCGGTGACGGCGGTGTCTCGGGTCACAGGGTGGCGTCTCGGCGGAGCGCGCCCGCGAGAACGCAGGAGTTGTCGTACTCGGCGTCGAGTGCGACAACTTCTGAGGACTCGCGGCGCTGTGGTCGCGGTCGGCGTGGGCGTCGCGGTCGGGCTCGCGGTGGCAGTGGGAGTG
>NZ_PSUG01000042.1:0-31955 GCF_002931755.1 Rathayibacter sp. AY2B3
TCGACTTCGACCGTGTGGCGTTCGATGTCCATGCGGACGGGACCGGCGACGACGATCCGCTCCTCGCCGGGCTCCTCGGTGCGGCGGCGGTGGACGGCCCTCGAGGACGGAGGGGGCTACTCCGCGGTGGGAGCGTCGACGCCGGGCTCGGCGGTGGGAGTGGGGAGCGCGGTCCGAGCGGGGTCGGCCGTCGGGGTGACGGTCGGCGTCGCGGAGGGCGCGGGGGTCAGCGTCGAGTACGCCTCGAGGGCGTTCGTGAGGACGGGGACGAGGAGCTCCTTGCCCTGCTCGGAGCCGTACTGGAAGTAGACGGGGAGCAGGCCGCCCGGGATGGTGCCGATGTCGTCCATCTGGACGGCCTCGGTGCTGTCGGGGCGCACCTCGGTGCGGCCGGGGACGGCGTCGACGGTGTCGCTGGTGCGGCCCGCGGAGCCCTCGTACTGCACCTCGACGCTCAGCGCCTCGTCGGTGGAGTTCACGAGCGTCACGATCAGGGTGCCGGCCTCGCCGTCGTCCGAGACGATCATCGCGTTGCGGATGGCGAGATCGCCGATCGTCGCGCCGACCCCGTCGCTCGGGTCGTAGATCTTGCGCGTCGCCTGCGGGGCGACGAGGTTGCAGCCGGCGGTAGCGAGGGCGACGCCGACCGCGAGAACGACGGATGCAGCGATACGCGCCTTCACAGGAACCTCCAGATCGTCGGCCCCGCTCGCCCCGGACAGGGCGACTTCACTGTGCACGAGCCGACACCAGGCTAGCGTAGCGAGCACCGCGGCTCCGCCCGTCCGGACTCCCGTCCCGCTCGGCGCGCATGGTAATCTGTCCGCCGCTGAAAGGACGTCGCATGCAGTTCGAGGTCGGAGAGACGGTCGTCTACCCCCATCACGGAGCCGCCACGATCGCCGAGGTGAAGACCCGGACGATCAAGGGCCAGGAGAAGACGTACCTGAAGCTCCGCGTCGCACAGGGAGACCTCGTCATCGAAGTGCCCGCCGACAACGTCGACCTGGTCGGCGTGCGCGACGTCATCGGCCGAGAGGGCGTCGACCGCGTGTTCGAGGTCCTGCGCGCCGAGGTCGTCGAGGAGCCGACCAACTGGTCGCGCCGCTACAAGGCGAACCTCGAGAAGCTGGGGTCCGGCGATGTCGTCAAGGTCTCCGAGGTCGTCCGCGACCTGACCCGGCGCGACCGCGAGCGCGGCCTCTCGGCGGGGGAGAAGAGCATGCTCGCCAAGGCCCGCCAGATCCTCGTCTCCGAGCTCGCCCTGGCCGAGAAGACCGACGAGGACGCCGCCTCCGTGCTCCTCGACGAGGTCCTCGCATCCTGAGCGATCCCGCCGGCGCGCCGACCGCGGCCGTCGTCGTCGTCGCCGCAGGCAGCGGCACGAGGCTCGGCCGCGAGCGCCCCAAGGCCTACGTCGACTGCGCGGGGAGGACGATCCTCGAGCGCAGCCTGCGCACGGTGCTGCTGCTCGCGGAGCCCGTGCAGATCGTCGTCGTGGCGCCCGCCGCCCTCCTCGAGGAGACGGCCGCGCTCGCGCACGCCGCCGGAGCCCCGGACGGCTCCGTCAGCGTCGTCGCCGGAGGCGCCAGCCGCCAGGAGTCGGTCGCTCGGGGACTGCGTGCGCTCGACCCGGCCGTCGAGACGGTGCTCGTCCACGACGCCGCCCGCGCGCTCACGCCCGTCGACCAGTTCGAGCGGGTGATCGCGGCGGTCCGGGCCACGGGCGGCGGAGTGATCCCCGGCCTGCCGGTCACCGACACCATCAAGCGCATCCGCGCCGACGGCGGGATCCTCGGCACGGTGGACCGCTCCGAGCTCGCCGCGGTCCAGACGCCGCAGGGCTTCCCTCGCGCGCTCCTCGACGAGGCCTACGCCTCGGCACAGGAGGACTTCACCGACGACGCGGCGCTCCTCGCCTCGCGCGGCGGTCCCTCGGTCGTCGTCGCGGGCGACCCGCTCGCCTTCAAGATCACCACCCCCTGGGACCTGGCCCGCGCGGAGCAGGTGCTCGCACCGCCGCCCGCCGTCGTCGTGCCGCGCGTCGGCATCGGCACGGACGTGCACGCGTTCGACGACGCGTCGCCGCTCTGGCTCGCCGGGCTGCACTGGCCGGGGGAGCGGGGACTGTCCGGGCACAGCGACGGCGACCCGGTCGCCCACGCGATCTGCGACGCGCTCCTGGCGGCGGCGGGTCTCGGCGACATCGGCTCCCGCTTCGGCACGGCCGACCCGCGCTTCGCGGACGCCCACGGCGAGGTCTTCCTCCGCGCCACCCGCGAACTGGTCGAGGCCGCGGGCTTCGCCATCGGCAACGTCTCGGTGCAGCTCATCGGCAACCGCCCGACGTTCTCGCCGCG
This sequence comes from Rathayibacter sp. AY2B3, assembly GCF_002931755.1. Lineage (NCBI taxonomy): Bacteria > Bacillati > Actinomycetota > Actinomycetes > Micrococcales > Microbacteriaceae > Rathayibacter > Rathayibacter sp. AY2B3. Next base: position 2,361 of record NZ_PSUG01000042.1, read on the forward strand.
GCGCGAGGAGGCGCAGAGGCTGCTCTCGGATCTGCTCGGCGCACCGGTCAGCGTCGCCGCCACCACCTCCGACGCGCTCGGCTTCACCGGCCGGGGCGAGGGGGTCGCCGCGACCGCGACCGCGCTCGTCCTCCCCGCCCCCGCGATCGCCCGGTAGTCCCCGGACGCCGCCGCCGACCCGGCCGGCAGCGGTCCGCCCGGTAAACTCGCCCGCGTGACTCTGCGACTGCATGACTCGAAGGCCCAGGCCCTCGTCGATTTCGTCCCCCTCCGCGAGAACGAGGTCGGGATGTACGTCTGCGGACCCACCGTGCAGTCCTCGCCCCACATCGGGCACCTGCGGTCCGCGCTCGCCTACGACCAGCTGCGCCGCTGGCTGGCGTACCGCGGCTTCCAGGTCACCCTGGTGCGCAACGTCACCGACATCGACGACAAGATCCTCGCCATCGCCGAGGATGCGCGGCGTCGGGCGCCCGAGGGCGCGCCGGTCGAGCAGTGGTGGGCCCTCGCCTACCGCGTCGAGCTCGAGTTCACCGCCGCGTACACGGCCCTCGGCATCCTCCCGCCGACCTACGAGCCGCGCGCGACCGCGAGCATCGCCGAGATGATCACGCTCATCCAGGCCCTGATCGAGCGCGGTCACGCCTACCCGGCGCCCGACGACTCCGGCGACGTCTACTTCGACACGCGGTCCTGGCCGGACTACGGCTCGCTCACCCACCAGCGCCTCGAGAGCATGGAGGCGGCGACCGACGCCGACCCGCGCGGCAAGCGCGACCCGCACGACTTCGCGCTCTGGAAGGGCGCCAAGCCGGAGGAGCCCGAGTCGGCCGCCTGGGCATCCCCGTGGGGCGCCGGACGCCCCGGCTGGCACATCGAGTGCTCCGCGATGTCGACGAAGTACCTCGGCACCCAGTTCGACATCCACGGCGGCGGACTCGACCTGCGCTTCCCCCACCACGAGAACGAGCTCGCCCAGTCCAGCGCCGCCGGCCACGCCTTCGCCAGCTACTGGCTGCACAACGGACTGGTGTCCGTCACCGGCCAGAAGATGAGCAAGTCGCTCGGCAACTCGGTGTTCGCCTCCGAGCTGCTCGACGCGGCCCGCCCGCTCGTCGTCCGCTACTACCTCGGCTCCGCCCACTACCGCTCCACCCTCGAGTTCCACGACGGAGCCCTCGAGGAGGCCGAAGCGGCGCTGGAGCGGATCGAGGGCTTCCTCGAGCGCTCCCGCCGCCGCCTCGACGGCACGCGGTTCGCCGCGCTCGGCGAGCCCGTGGTCCCGGAGGAGTTCGCCGAGGCGATGGACGACGACCTGTCCGTCCCGCAGGCCATCGGCGTCCTGCACGAGACCGTGCGCGCCGGCAACGCCGCCCTCGACGCCGAGGACCTCGGCTCCGTCTCGGCCCTGCGCACCCAGGTGCTCGCGATGGCGGCCGTGCTCGGCATCGACCCGGAGGCGCCCGAGTGGGCGCGCTCCGACGACGAACCCTCGTACCGCGCGCTCAGCGTGCTGGTCGACCGCCTGGTCGCCGAACGCCAGACCGCGCGCGAGCAGCGCGACTGGGCGAGCGCCGACCGCATCCGAACCGATCTCGCCGCGGCGGGAATCACGATCGAAGACACCCAGACGGGTGCGCATTGGAGTCTCGATGGCGAATAAGCCCGGCCGCCCCGGAGCGGTCCGAAAGAAGAGCAAGGGCAAGGCCGTCGGTTCCGGCGGTCAGGGCCGTCAGGCCCTCGAGGGCAAGAAGCCCACGCCCAAGGCCGAGGACCGGCCGTACCACCCCGCAGGCAAGGCGAAGCTCGCGCGCGAGCGCTTCGTCGCCGCCGGCGGCAAGGGCCGCCCCGGCGGAGCCCTCACCGCGGCCGCCCGCGGACAGGGGCGCCCCGCTCCGTCGCGCAAGCCCAAGAGCGGCGACGACTTCGAGATGGTGACGGGCCGCAACTCGGTCCTCGAGGCGCTGCGCGCCAGCATCCCGGCGACGACCCTCTACCTGGCGACCCGCATCGAGATGGACGACCGGGTCAAGGAGGCGCTGAAGATCGCCACCGCCCGCGGCCTGCCCGTGCTCGAGGTCATGCGCCCGGAGCTCGACCGCCTCGCCGGCCCCGACTCGGTGCACCAGGGCCTCGTGCTCAAGGTGCCGCCCTACGAGTACGCCCACCCGAGCGACCTGCTCGAGCGCAGCGTCTCCCGCGGAGCCGTCCCCCTCCTCGTCGCGCTCGACGGCATCACCGACCCGCGCAACCTCGGAGCGATCATCCGCTCCGTCGCCGCGTTCGGCGGACAGGGCGTCATCGTCCCGCAGCGCCGCTCCGTCGGCCTCAACTCCGCCGCCTGGAAGACCTCCGCCGGAGCCGCCGCACGCATCCCCGTCGCGATGGCGTCCAACCTCACCGCCATGATCAAGGACTTCAAGCGCGCGGGCGTCTTCGTCATCGGACTCGACGGCGACGGCGACGTGATGCTGCCCGGCCTCGAACTCGCCGACCGGCCGCTCCTCGTCGTCGTCGGCAGCGAGGGCAAGGGCCTCTCCCGGCTCGTCACCGAGCAGTGCGACGCCGTCGTCTCCATCCCGATCAGCTCCGCCACGGAATCCTTGAACGCCGGGATCGCGGCGTCGGTGGCGCTCTACGAGATCTCCAGACTCCGCTCCGAGTAGCGCGCGCGCGGGCGCCGGCACGGCGATCTGCGGCGTTGTCGTCGGGCGCGATACCGCCGGTATCGCTTCCTCCTCCGCCTTGCAGCTCACCGCGCCGGCACCCGCGCTACGGGGCTGGAGGGGGTGAGGCGCCGCCTGCGGCGAGCGGAGACGGGCGCCGCCTGCGGCGAGCGGGAATGGGCGCCGCCTTCGGCGAGCGGGAACGGGCGCTGCCTTCGGCGGGCGGGAATGCGAAGAGGGCCCGTGCGGACAGCGCGGGCCCTCTTGCGGTGGGAGGGGTCAGACGTTCTTCGTCCAGTCGACGTCGGCGTCCTCGTCGGTGAGCTCGGCGTCGCCGGACTCGTCGAGGACGAGGTTCGGGAGGGTCAGCGCCTCGGTGGGAGGAGCGATGACCGTCGCCTCGTCGCGACGGTGACGCAGGATGTCGTTCACGTAGGCGGTGACCGCCTCCGCCAGGGGGACGTCGCGCGCCTGCTGCTGCGACATGAACCAGCGGTGCTCGAGCAGCTGATGGAACATCTCGGCCGGCTCCAGGCGACCCTTGAGATCACGGGGGATCGAGCGGATGACCGGCTCGAACACCTGCGCCAGCCACTCGTGCGCCACCATCTCCTCGTCCAGGCCCTGCTTGTCGTAGGTCGCCGTGTACGAGTCGAGGTCGTTCAGCAGGCGCCGCGCCTGGTTCTCCTGCGCGTCCAGCCCGGTGAGACGGAGCAGCCGCCGCTGGTGGTGGCCGGCGTCGACCACCTTCGGCTGGATCCGCACCGTCGATCCGGCCTCGTCGGTCTTGATCGCGAGCTCCTCGATGTCGAAGCCCAGCTCGTTCAGCCGGTTCACGCGGTCGTTGATCCGCCAGCGCTCCGAGGTCGCGAACGACTCCGCACCGGTCAGCTCCTTCCAGAGGCTGCGGTACGCCGCGACGATGCCGTCGGAGACGGTGATCGGGTCGAGGTCGTCGTCGACGCGTCCGCCCGCCTCGAGGTCGAGCAGCTCACCGGCGATGTTGACGCGGGCGATCTCCAGATCGTTCTCGCGCTGGCCGTTCGAGAGGCCGCCCGAGTAGAGCTGCCCGGTCTCCGCATCGACCAGGTAGGCGGCGAAGGCGCCGGCATCGCGCCGGAAGAGGGTGTTCGAGAGCGACACGTCGCCCCAGAAGAAGCCGATCACGTGCAGGCGGACCAGGAGGAGCGCCAGCGCGTCGACCAGGCGGGTCGCCGTGTCCGGCCGCAGCGTCTGCGAGAACAGCGCCCGGTAGGGGAGCGAGAACTTGAGGTGACGGGTGACCAGCACCGCGGGCAGGGCCTCACCCTCGTCGTCGGTGCGGTTCGTGATCACGGCGCCCGGCACCACGCACGGCACGTCGAGGCGCTGCAGCGTCTTCAGCATCTCGTACTCGCGCCGCGACATCTCGGCCGTCGTCTCCTTGACGGCGACGACGTGTCCGGAGAGGTGCGCGAAGCGGACCGTGTGCCGCGAGATGCCCTTCGGCAGAGCGGCGATGTACTCGTCGGGCCAGTCGTCGAGCCGCAGGTTCCACGGCAGGTCGAGCAGGGCCGGGTCGACGGTGGCCGAGGTGATGTTCAGGGAGCCGGACATGGTGCGCCGTTCGTGTCGCGTGTCGGACGGTGGGGGAGCCGCAGACGACGCTGCCGCCGCCCTGGAGGGGACGGCGGCAGCGTGCGGTGCAGGAGGAGGCTCAGGAGAGGCGCTCGCCCGACTCCGCGTCGAAGATGTGCACGCGGTGGTTCGCGGTCACGTACACGCGGTCGCCCGCGGTGGGGTGCACGCGGCCGTCGACGCGCGCGACGATGTCGGTCCGGCGGCCCTCGACCTCGGTGTGGCCGTAGAGGTAGCCGTCCGAGCCGAGCTCCTCGATGAGGTCGACCTCGATCGGCAGTCCGCCGGGCTGGGTCGAGACGGTGACGTCCTCGGGGCGCACGCCGAGCGTGACGACCTTCTGGCTCGTCTTCGCGAGCGCCTCGCGGGCGATCGGGAGGACGGTGTCGCCGAACTTGACGCCGCCGTCGGTGACGTCCGCGTGGAACAGGTTCATCGCGGGCGAGCCGATGAAGCCGGCCACGAAGACGTTGTTCGGGTTCTCGTACAGGTCGCGGGGCGATCCGACCTGCTGGAGGAGGCCGTCCTTGAGGACCGCGATGCGGTCGCCCATGGTGAGCGCCTCGGTCTGGTCGTGGGTGACGTAGACCGTGGTGATGCCCAGGCGGCGCTGCAGCGTGCCGATCTGGGTGCGGGTGGACACGCGGAGCTTGGCGTCGAGGTTCGACAGCGGCTCGTCCATGAGGAAGACCTGGGGCTTGCGGACGATGGCGCGGCCCATCGCGACACGCTGGCGCTGACCACCGGAGAGCGCCTTCGGCTTGCGGTTGAGGTAGGGCTCGAGGTCGAGCATCTTCGCGGCCTCGAGGACCCGCGCGGCGCGCTCGTCCTTGTTCACGCCGGCGATCTTGAGCGCGAAGCCCATGTTCTCGGCGACGGACATGTGCGGGTACAGCGCGTAGTTCTGGAAGACCATCGCGATGTCGCGGTCCTTCGGCGGAACGTCCGTGACGTTGCGGTCGCCGATGAGGATGCGGCCCTCGTTGACCTCTTCGAGGCCGGCGAGCATGCGCAGGGAGGTGGACTTGCCGCAGCCGGAGGGGCCGACGAGGACGAGGAACTCGCCGTCGCCCACCTCGAGGTTGAGCTTGTCGACGGAGGCGCGAGTGGCCCCGGGGTAGACGCGGGACGCGTGGTCGAAAGTTACGGACGCCATTGTTCTTGCTCCTTCACCGGCAGGTACGTGCCGGACGATCCGAGTGAATGGAAGTGATGGTCATCATCGCGTGGGCGACTCCGACCAACCGTCACAGTATGCCACGGGGCCGACAATCGTCGGTCGGGCGCCCCGTATCCGTCGTTTGGAGGTTTCCCAGGGCTCGCGCGTAGGATTCCGGCGAGTCGCGCCAGGCGACCCCCTTCTTCCCCCTCTCTCATTCGGAGCGTTCTTGTCATGACCACCGGCGGAGCCAACGACCGTCTCTCGAAGAACCAGCGACGAGAGGCCGCCCGAGAGAAGGCGCGCCGCCTGCGCGAGCAGCAGAAGCGCCGCGACCGTGTGAGCCGCTTCGCCCTGCAGGGCGGGCTGGCCGCCGTCGTGATCGCGGTCGTCGTCATCGTGGTCTTCGCCGTCACCTCCAGCATCCGCCCCGCGGGCCCCGGCCCGGCGAACATGGCGAGCGACGGCGTGGTCGTCGGCGAGAACATGGTCGCGCAGACGAGCGGCGCCGTCGCCGCCGACGGGACGCCCACTCCCAGTGCGCTCGACACCTCGGGCGGCACGGTCGACATCCGGGTCTACCTCGACTACCTCTGCCCCTACTGCGGCCAGTTCGAGAAGACCAACGGCGACCAGATCAAGGAGTGGGTGACCAGCGGTGCCGCGACGGTCGAGATCCACCCGATCGCCATCCTCACGACCCGCTCCAACGGCACCAAGTACTCGGAGCGCTCGGCCAACGCCGCCGCGTGCGTCGCGGACCGCTCGCCCGACTCCTTCTTCGACTTCAACTCCCTGCTCTTCGCCGACCAGCCGGCGGAGGGGACCGACGGCCTGTCGGACGACCAGCTGAAGGACTACGCCTCGCAGGCCGGCGTCGAGGACACGGCGGCCGTGAACACCTGCATCGACGACCAGAGCTTCGTGAGCTGGGTCCGCGCCGCGACCGAGCGCGCCACCTCGGGTCCGCTCCCCGGCACGGACGTGCCCGCCGTCACCGGCACCCCGACCGTCCTGGTCAACGGCGAGGCGTACTCGGGCTCGCTGACCGATCCGGACGCGTTCAGCTCGTTCGTGCTCTCGGCCGCCGCCGACTCGTACTCGTCGGCGACTCCCGCGCTCTCCTCCTCCGAGACCCCGGCGCCGACCGAGACGCCCGCCTCGACCGAGACCCCTGCCTCGACCGAGACCCCGGCTCCCGGCGACGCCCCGGTCTCCACCGAGGCTCCCGCCTCCTCCGAGCCGACCCCGGCCGCCGCGGGCTGAGTCCCAGACGCGGAGAACCCGCGCTCAGGCAGAAGGCCCCGACCGCACGCAGCGGTCGGGGCCTTCTGCCTCTCCTGAGCCGACGACGGGACTTGAACCCGTAACCGCCCGATTACAAGTCGGGTGCGCTACCAATTGCGCCACGTCGGCAGGTGCGCTCATGCGCCCGGCCACCCTATCGCGGGCCCCGGATCCGCTCGGATCGGGGCCCGCCGGGGTTCACGGCTCGAGGATGCTGAGGTGCCGTTCGGCGGGAGCGGGGCGCTTGGGGCCGCCGATCTTCCCGTCGGGACGGCCGACGTAGAGCCAGCCGAGCAGCTCCTCGCCCTTCTCGAGGCGGTGCGCCTTCCGCACGGCCTTGTCGCGCGTGTAGGAGCCGGTGCGCCAGAAGACGCCCCAGCCCGCCTCGTCGAGCAGCAGGCTCAGGAGGTGGGCGACGCCCGAGGCGACGGCCTCCTGCTCCCAGGCCGGCACCTTCGACTTCTTGACGCTGACCACGACGGCCAGCAGCAGGGAGGCGCGGTGCGTCTTCTCGATGTACTTCCGGGGGTCCTTCTTCGCTCCCGAGGCGACCGCGAAGCTGCGGCCGACCCGGTCGCGGGCGGCGCCGCGGATCTCGATGACCCGCCACGGGCGCAGCGAGCTGTGATCGGCGAGACGCGACGCCGCCGAGACGAACGCCGCGATCTCGTCGTGCCCCGGAGCCTCCGGCGTCACCTTCGAGCGCGAACGGCGCGCGAGGACGGCCTCGAGCACGGGGGAGGAGGGCACGGTCACTCGCCCTCGGCCTGGAAGTTCAGGGCGATCGAGTTCATGCAGTAGCGGTCGCCGGTGGGCGTGCCGAAGCCGTCGGGGAAGACGTGCCCCAGGTGCGATCCGCAGTTCGCGCAGCGGACCTCGGTGCGGACCATGCCGAGAGTGCTGTCCTCGATCAGCTGGACGGCGTCCGGGTTCACGGACTCGTAGAAGCTCGGCCAGCCGCAGCCGGAGTCGAACTTGGTGCCGCTCTTGAAGAGCTCGGCACTGCAGGCGGCGCAGGTGTAGAGGCCGGCGCGGTGCTCGTCGAGCAGCTCGCCGGTCCACGGGCGCTCGGTGGCCGCTTCGCGCAGGACCGCGTACTGGTCGCGGTCGAGCTCCTCGCGCCACTCGGCGTCGGACTTGTTCACGGAATACGACGACATGGGTCTCCCTCGGAATCCTCGTCAGTGTACGGGGGCGGTCGCGCCCCTCCACCTGGTCCAACCCCCGGGACGACGGCTCCATTCCGCCTCCGCGGGCTGTGGAGGAGACTCCCCGCCGCGGCGCCGCGACGCGGTCGCGAGCCGTTCGGAGCGCCTCCCCGGCGGCGGCCGCGGGCCTGCCTACCCTGGGGGGATGAGCAGGACGACGGACCCGAGGCCGGGCACCGGTCTGTCCGAGCGAGAGCTGCGGGTGCTCGCCTTCGAGCGCGAGTGGACCGCCCGCTCCGGAGACAAGGACGACGCGATCCGCTCCCAGTTCGGACTGTCGGCCGCCCGCTACTATCAGGTGCTCAGCGCGGTGCTCGCCTCTCCGGCCGCCCTCGCGCACGACCCGATGCTCGTCACGCGGCTGCAGCGCATCCGCGACCAGCGCGCCGGCGCCCGCGCCTCGCGACGCCTCGGGCGCCTCGAGTAGACGAGCTGCTCGAGTCCACCAACGGAAGGCCGGCCGTACCCCCGATGTCGAACACGCACCCGAGAGACCGCTTCGACGAGGTCCCGGCGACGGAGGCGCGCGTCGGCGCCCACCGCCGGCCGCCGGCTCCCCACGCCCGCGCCGTCGCCCTCGCGTGGGCGGCGCTCGCCACCGGAGTCATCGTCCTGCTCGGCTTCATCGGGCTGCTGGTCATCGACGACCGGGTGCAGTTCACGGACGTCTTCACCCCGCCCACCGCGACCGCCGAGGCGACTCCGACCGCGGCCGCGACGCTCGATCCCGAGCTCGCCGTCGCCGTCCTCAACGGCACCGCCACCGTCGGACTCGCCGCCAGCGCCGGCGACGCCCTGACGACGGCCGGCTGGAGCGTCCCGACCGTCGCGAACGCGAACACCGAGGACATCGCCGCCACGACGGTCTACTTCAGCGACCCGGCGCTCGAGGGAGCGGCCCTCGGTCTCGTCGACTCGCTCGGAACGGGGACCGTCCTGCTCTCGCAGGACTTCGTCGAGACGGGCTCCGTCGTCGTGGTCCTGGGGTCCGACTACGCCTCCGAGCAGGGCTGATCGGGACCCTCTGTTACGGGCACGTTTCCTCCGTGTTGAATCCCGGGCAACTCTTCCCCGCGACGCCCTCTCCAGCCCCTGCCGGGCCCGATCGTCGGATTAGTATTCCTGACCAGGCACCAGCACATCGCTCGTGCCGCGGGCATCACAGCACTGGGGAGTACAGAGATGGCGAACGGAACCGTCAAGTGGTTCAACGCTGAGAAGGGCTACGGCTTCATCACGGTCGACGGCGGCGGACAGGACGTCTTCGTCCACTACTCCGCGATCGACATGTCGGGGTACAAGGTCCTCGAGGAGGGGCAGCAGGTCGCGTTCGAGGTCGGCACGGGGTCGAAGGGCCCGCAGGCCGAATCGGTCCGCCCGGCCTGACCGCCGAGCCTCCCGGGAGCCGTCGTCCGCCTCGTGCGGGCGGCGGCTCCTTCGTGTCGGAGCGCGTGCCGGTCGCTTGCACTCGTCCACCGCGAGTGCCAGAATCGACCTTGGCACTCGCTCCGGTCGAGTGCCAGCACAGACATTTCACGACGTCCGGGAGGGACGAGAAACACACATGGCCAAGATCATTGCTTTTGACGAAGAAGCCCGCCGCGGCCTCGAGCGTGGACTCAACACTCTGGCCGACGCGGTCAAGGTGACCCTCGGCCCGCGCGGCCGCAACGTCGTCCTCGAGAAGAAGTGGGGCGCTCCCACCATCACGAACGACGGCGTCTCCATCGCCAAGGAGATCGAGCTCGACGAGCCGTACGAGAAGATCGGCGCCGAGCTCGTCAAGGAGGTCGCCAAGAAGACCGACGACGTCGCCGGCGACGGAACCACCACCGCGACCGTCCTCGCTCAGGCGCTCGTCCGCGAGGGCCTGCGCAACGTCGCGGCCGGCGCCGACCCGATCAGCCTCAAGAAGGGCATCGAGAAGGCCGTCAAGGCCGTCACCGCCGAGCTCATCGCCGGCGCGAAGGCGATCGAGACCAAGGAGGAGATCGCGGCGACCGCCTCCATCTCCGCCGCGGACCCCGAGATCGGCGCGATCATCGCCGAGGCGATCGACAAGGTCGGCAAGGAGGGCGTCGTCACCGTCGAGGAGTCGAACACCTTCGGCACCGAGCTCGAGCTCACCGAGGGCATGCGCTTCGACAAGGGCTACCTGTCGCAGTACTTCGTGACCGACCCCGACCGCCAGGAGGCGGTGTTCGAGGACCCCTACATCCTCATCGTCAACTCCAAGGTCTCGAATATCAAGGACCTGCTCCCCGTCGTCGACAAGGTGATCCAGGCGGGCAAGCAGCTGCTGATCATCGCCGAGGACGTCGACGGTGAGGCGCTGGCGACCCTGGTCGTCAACAAGATCCGCGGCATCTTCAAGTCGGTCGCCGTCAAGGCTCCCGGCTTCGGCGACCGTCGCAAGGCGCAGCTCCAGGACATCGCGATCCTGACCGGCGGCCAGGTCATCTCCGAGGAGGTCGGCCTCAAGCTCGAGAACGTCACCCTCGACCTGCTCGGCTCGGCCCGCAAGGTCGTCATCACCAAGGACGAGACCACGATCGTCGAGGGTGCCGGCGACGCCGAGGCCATCGCCGGCCGCGTCGCGCAGATCCGCGGCGAGATCGAGAACACCGACAGCGACTACGACCGCGAGAAGCTCCAGGAGCGCCTCGCGAAGCTCGCCGGCGGTGTCGCGGTCATCAAGGCCGGAGCGGCGACCGAGGTCGAGCTCAAGGAGCGCAAGCACCGCATCGAGGACGCCGTCCGCAACGCGAAGGCCGCCGTCGAGGAGGGCATCGTCGCCGGTGGTGGCGTCGCCCTCATCCAGGCCGGCAAGCTCGCCTTCGAGAAGCTCGAGCTCGTCGGAGACGAGGCGACCGGCGCGAACATCGTCAAGGTCGCCATCGACGCCCCGCTCAAGCAGATCGCTCTCAACGCGGGCATGGAGCCCGGCGTCGTCGCTGCGAAGGTCCGCGAGCTCCCCACCGGACACGGCCTCAACGCCGCGACCGGCGAGTACGTCGACCTCATCGCCGCGGGCATCATCGACCCGGTCAAGGTCACGCGCTCCGCTCTGCAGAACGCGGCGTCGATCGCCGGCCTCTTCCTCACCACGGAGGCCGTCGTCGCCGACAAGCCCGAGAAGAACCCTGTCGCCGCGGGCGGCGACCCCACCGGAGGCATGGACTTCTAGTCCAGGCCCCCACCAGGCAGAAGGCGGTTCCCCTCCGGGGGAGCCGCCTTCTGCCTTTGAGGGTGCGCGTGAGCGTGCAGGCGAGCGTGCAAGCAGATGCTCCTGGACGGGACCCCGCGATCACGACGGCGGTTCTCCTCCGGGGGCACCGCATCCCGTACCCTCCGGGTCCTCTCGATCGGCACCGGCAGCGGAGGCGCGCAGGGTGCGGCCCGGGCCACGTCGCGACGCGGAGGATCGGGGAGCAGAGGTCCTCGGCCGGACGGATGCGGACGGCGACTCCGCCGGATCCGCGGACGCGGCGTGCAACGTGCGTCGGCTCTGGTCTCCGGCGGTGCGGGCGGGCTCGCGGCCCGGTGGTCCCGAGGAGGAGAGAGTGAGCCGTGCGCGGCCGCTCGGGCGGGGTGCGCGAGGTCCCGATCGCCCGGGTGGATCGATCCGTGCCGCCCGTGGACGTCGACAGGAGAGCGCGGAACGGAGCGGCCCCGCCGGGAGACGGACCGCGGTGCGGATCAGACCGAGGCGGGGGAGGTCTCGCCGTTCTGACCGACGGTCAGCAGCGGCAGCGCGACACGGAAGGTCGCGCCTCCACCCGGCGTCTCGACGACGTCCACGCGGCCCTTGTGCGCGGCGACGATCGAGGAGACGATCGCCAGCCCCAGGCCGCTGCCGCCGGTCTCGCGGGTCCGCGACGTGTCCGCGCGCCAGAAGCGCTGGAAGATCTTCTCGCGGATCTGCGGGGGGATGCCCTCGCCGTGGTCGATGACCTCCAGCAGGGCGAGTCGGCGGGAGCGGTCGACGGCGACGCCGATCTCGATCGGAGTGTCCTCGGGCGTGTAGCGGACTGCGTTGCCGATCAGGTTCGTCAGGACCTGGCGGATCTTGTTCTCCTCCGCCATCACCATCGCCGGCACGCCCGGCTCCTCGGGGGCAGTGGCGGTGCCGGCGGCGATCTCCTCGGCGTTGACCCGGCGCGGACGCCGGCGGAAGCGGGCGAGCCGGGCTCCTGCCGCGGCGATCGGTCCGGTGAGCCCGGGGTTCGTCAGCTCCATGGGCTGCGTGGCGGAGGCGCCGGCCTCGTCGAGCTCGAGCGCAGGCGTCTCGACAGGGGTGTCGTCGCGGGTCTCGACGCCGAAGTCGCGGTCGGGCCAGGAGGCCATCGCGTCCATCGCGGCGTCGCGGGCGAGCGGCATCAGGTCCACGGGCGCGAGCGCGAGAGGCTTCGTCTCGTCGAGGCGTGCGAGCTCGAGGAGGTCCTCGACCAGGCCGCCCATCCGGATCGCCTCCTTCTCGATGCGCTCCATCGCCTGGCCGACGGCCTCGGGCGTCTGCAGAGCGCCCATCCTGTACAGCTCGGCGTAGCCGCGGACGGAGACGAGCGGGGTGCGCAGCTCGTGGCTGGCGTCGCCGACGAAGCGGCGCATCTGGTCGATCGTGCGGGCGCGGTCGCGGAAGGCGGAGTCGATCCGCCCGAGCATCGCGTTCAGGGAGCGGTTGAGGCGCCCGACCTCGGTGTTGGGCGTCGTGCCGTCCAGGCGCTGGCTGAAATCGCCGTCGGCGATGGCGGCGGCGGTCTGCTCGACCTCGCGCAGCGGAGCGAACGTCGTGGTGACCAGCAGGCGGGTGAGGAGCGCGCCGATCACGACGATCGCGACTCCGAAGCCGAGGAAGATCGTGAGGTACGTCGTCATGATGACGTCGACGCTGCGGGTCGACACCGCGAGCAGGAGCGTCTGGTACTCGGTGCCCCTCGTGAACACCGTCGACATGACGTGGTACTCGACCTTGCCGTTGGAGCTCCAGATCTCCATCGGCTTGTCGCCGCCCTGCAGCGCCTGCTCGAGGGTGAAGGTCTGCGGGAAGGCGGGATCGGCCGCGCCGGACACGTTCGTGTTGTCGAGCGTGCCGTACTGGTCGTAGACGGCGCCGAAGTCGGCCTTGGACTCGTCGATCGCGGCGAGGTCCTTGACGGAGAGGTCGCTCGCCGTCCGCTGGACCTGGTCGGCCAGCTGCGCGTCGAGCTGCGCGACGAGCTGCGGCTTCAGCATCGTCATCGTCCCGATACCGGAGACGAGGAGTCCCAGCGTGAGCAGGAGGACCGTGACGGCGGTGATCTTCGTGCGCAACGAGATAGAGTTCCACCGCTCGGCCAGACCCTGGTGCATGGCGGTGGAACTCCCTCGGGATCGGCGGGCGCCGCGCCTCCGACGGGAGGTGGCGCCGAGGTGGCGGAGGCTAGGCCTTCGCGACCTTCAGCATGTATCCGAATCCTCGCTTGGTCTGGATGAGCGATTCCTCCGAATGCGTGTCGAGCTTACGTCGCAGGTACGAGATGTAAGACTCGACGATGCCCGCATCGCCGTTGAAGTCGTACTCCCACACGTGGTCGAGGATCTGCGCCTTGCTGAGCACCCGGTTCGGGTTGAGCATCAGGTAGCGGAGCAGCTTGAACTCGGTGGGGCTGAGCTCCACCGGCTCGTCGCCGACGAGGACCTCGTGCGTGTCCTGGTCCATCGTCAGCTCGCCGGCGCGGATGACCGCGTCCTCCTCGGCGTGCATGGTGCGGCGGAGGATCGCCTTGATGCGCGCGACGATCTCGTCGAGGCTGAACGGCTTGGTGACGTAGTCGTCGCCTCCGACGGTGAGGCCCGTGATCTTGTCCTCGGTGTCGTCCTTCGCCGTGAGGAAGAGGATGGGGGAGGTGTATCCGGCCGAGCGGAGGCGCTTGGTCACGCCGAAGCCGTTCATGTCCGGGAGCATGACGTCGAGGATGATCAGGTCCGGCTCCTCCTCGAGGACCGCCGAGATGGCCTGGGCCCCGTTGCCGACCGCCCGCACGGCGAAGCCGGCGAAGCGGAGGCTCGTGGTGAGCAGGTCTCTGATGTTGGGCTCGTCGTCGACGATGAGAATGCGGGGTCCGTCCATGCAGGACAGTATCTGGCCGTCGGCTGTGCGGAGTCTGGGAGTCGGTTGTCCGGGCGCTCGGTGCCTGCTCGGCGGCGGGGAACGCCGGATCCGCGGCGGAGCAGAAAGAGGAGATCGCGGCCGGTCAGGACTGCGCGCGGCGGCGCCTGACCCCCACGATCAGCATCGCGATCATCATGAGGAACGCGATCGGCAGGCCCACCAGCGGCACGGCGAAGACGAACTGCCAGAACGGGCCGGTGTACTCGCGTATCCCGAGCGCGGGGGCTACCAGGATCGCGAGGAACGCGAGGACCGTCACGACGATGATCGCGATGAACATGTAGGCGAGCGTGCGCTCCGCGCGTCCGATGCCCGCCGGCTCCTGTGGCTTCACCCGTCAAGGATAGGGCGGCCCCGGTCGACTAAACTGATGGCTGCTTCATTTCCAGGAGGGGTCTGCATGCCTACCGGCAAGGTCAAGTTCTACGACGAGGAGAAGGGCTTCGGCTTCATCAGCACTGATGACGGCCAGGAGGTCTTCCTGCACGCTTCCGCGCTGCCCTCCGGGACCGCGGTCAAGGCCGGCACCCGCCTCGAGTTCGGCATCGCCGACGGCAAGCGCGGGGCGCAGGCGCTCTCGGCGCGCGTCCTCGACGCCCCGCCGAGCCTGGTGAAGCTCAATCGGAAGTCCGCGGACGACATGTCCGTGATCGTGGAGGACACGGTCAAGCTGCTCGACGGGATCGGCGCCGGGCTCAAGCGCGGTCGCTACCCCGACAAGGCGCACGGGCGCACGATCGCGGCGCTCCTGCGCCGGGTTGCGGACGAGCTGGATGCCTGACGCCGACGGCACGACCGACGAGCACGGCCCGATCGACGAGACCGTCGCCGCTCCGACCCCGGAGGACGCTCCCGTGGAGCAGTCCTCGGGAGAGGGCGACTCCGTCGCCGAGCAGGACACGACTCCGGCCGAGCAGGACCCTTCCGCAGAGGAGGCGAGCGGAGCCGACGAGGCGATCGCCGCTGACCCGGCGGCTGGTGACGACGAGGCTCCTTCCGGCGGGGCCGAGGGCGACCCCGCCCTCCCGGTGACCGAGGCTCCCGCCCACGACTCCGCCTCTGCAGAGGAGACTCCTCCGGCCGAGGACGTCGCCGCTGCGGCGGAGGCCTCCGGCTCGGACGCGGCGACCGCAGAGGACGCGAGTTCTGCAGAGGATGCCGCTCCCGTTCCCGACGACCGTTCCGAGACCGATCCCGCATCGGCGGCGGACACGCTTCCGGCCGACGGCGACGCTTCCCCGGGAGAGGCGGACGAGGCCGCAGCGGTCCAGGCTTCCGAGCCCGTCTACGAGGCGGACGCCGTGCTCGCGGGGTCACTCGATGCCGCTCGTGCGGCGCTCGCCGAGATCGCCCCGGAGGGGACGATCGGCGAGCTGGTGACGACTCTCGCGCAGGGCGAGCACGTCGTGTCGCTGCAGTTCGCGAACCTCATGCGCGGGTACCCGGGCTGGCTGTGGACGGCGACGCTGTCCCGGATCGACGAGACCGAGGACGTGAACGTCCTCGAGGTCGAACTGCTGCCGGGCGAGGGCGCCGTCCTCGCTCCGGACTGGGTGCCGTGGTCCGTGCGTCTCGCCGACTACCAGACCGCGCAGGACGCGCTCGGCGAGGAGGTCGAGAACGCGGACGACGACGAGCTCGAGGAGGCCGAGGACGAGGACCTCGACGACGAGGAGGACGACTCCGAGGAGGACGACTCCGACGACGACGACTCCGACGAGGACGACTCCGACGAGGACGACTCCGACGAGGACGACTCCGACGAGGACGACTCCGACGAGGACGACTCCGACGACGACTCCGATGACGAGGACTCGGACGACGTCGAGCCCGAGCCCGAGCCCGCTCCCGCCCCGACGACCCGTCGCCGTCGACGTCGCCGCTGATCCCCTCCGGCGCCGCCCGATGAGCATCGACTCCGACACCCGCATCGCCTATCCCGACGGCGCCGTGCGCTCCTCCGGGTGCGTGCTGCACGTGGGCCGGCTGGACGACGGCCGCTGGGCGGTGGTCCTCGATACGACTGCCGCCCACCCGGTCGACCCGACGTGGCCCGATCAGGGGCCCGATCACGGTGCGCTGGTCGTGGCGGGGGAGCGGCTGCGCCTCCTCGACTGCCGCATCGGGGCGTGGCAGGGCGGCGAGCTGCACCTGGGCGAGCGGCTCCCGGCACGGCTCGGCACTCCGGACTGGAGCTTCGTCGTCGTCCACATCGTCGACGACGCCTCCTCACTCCAGACGGACGTCGAGGTCGACGTCGAGGTCGACGCGGAGCACCGGCGCGAGCTCTCCCGCGGGCACACCGCCTGCCACCTCGCCTCCCTCGCCCTGAACGCCGCTCTGGCCTCGTTCTGGTCGAAGCCGGCTCGCACCGACGCCCTCGGGAACCCGGACTTCGACCAGGCGGCCGTCCAGACCTCGCGGATCCGCGAGTCCGGCTCCACCGACGTGTACCGCCTCGGCAAGTCCCTCCGACGCAGCGGGATGGACACCGCCCGCCTGCAGGCGGAGGTCCGCGAGGTGCAGGAGCGGATCGACGCCCTCCTCGCCGAGTGGATCGCCTCGGACGCGCAGGTGCGCATCGAGCGCGACGACGACCTCCTCAGCACGCGGCGGACATGGCGCTGCACCCTCCCCGCCGGGGACGCCGCGATCGCCTGCGGTGGGACCCACGTCGAGCGGCTCTCCGAGTTCACCGGACTGCGCGTCCGTCTCGAGCTGGAGGCCGACGGCACCGGGCTCCGGATGGAGACCGACGCGCTCTAGCGGCGGTTGCGGCTGTAGAACAGCCCGATCGTGCCGAGGACCAGTCCGATCACGACGGTCGACAGGACGACCGGCTCGACGACGGCTCCGACGGCCGATGCCACGAGCACGGCCGCGAGGGCGACGGCCCAGACGACGCACCCAACCAGCAGAGCCGTCGCGTCGTCGCTCGCGTAGGGCGGCGGCGCGGGCCGCCGCTCCTCCTCGCGCAGCCACAGCCGCATGGGGAGCCTCAGACCGCCAGGCGCTCGAGGACGTGATCGATGCAGCCGAGCAGCGAGCGGACGTCGTCCGGCTCTATCGCGACGAACGTGGCCACGCGCAGCTGGTTGCGGCCGAGCTTGCGGTACGGCTCGGTGTCGACGATCCCGTTCGCCCGGAGGATCTTCGCGACGAGAGCGGCGTCGACGGAGGCGTCGAAGTCGACGGTCGCGACGACCTGCGACCGGTGCTCGGGCACCTCGACGAACGGAGTGGCGAGGCTCGACGCCTCGGCCCAGTCGTAGATCGCCGAGGAGGACTCGGCCGTGCGCGCCGATGCCCAGGCCAGACCGCCGGACGCGTTCATCCACTCGAGCTGCGACTCCATCAGCAGGAGCGTCGAGAGCGCCGGAGTGTTCAGCGTCTGGTCGAGGCGCGAGTTGTCGACCGCGTTCTTGAGGCTGAGGAACTCGGGGATGTAGCGGCCGCTCGCCGCGATGCGCTCGATCCGCTCGATCGCGGCGGGCGAGAAGAGGCCGAACCAGAGTCCGCCGTCGGAGGCGAAGTTCTTCTGCGGGGCGAAGTAGTAGACGTCGGCCTCGGCGATGTCGACGTCGATGCCGCCCGCCGCGCTGGTGGCGTCGATGACGGTGAGCGCGCCCTCGTCGCCGCGGACCCTGCGGACCGGAGCCATCACTCCGGTGCTCGTCTCGTTGTGGGGCCACGCGTAGACGTCGATCCCCTCGACGATCTCGATCTCGCTCCGCGATCCCGCGGGGGCGGAGACGACGTGGGCCGGCTCGAGGAAGGGCGCGGAGGCGGCCGCCGCGAACTTCTGGCCGAACTCGCCGAACGTGAGGTTCTCGGCGCGGCGCTCGATGAGGGAGAAGGCCGCGGCGTCCCAGAAGGCGGTCGAGCCGCCGTTGCCCAGAAGGACTTCGTAGCCCTCGGGGATGCGGAACAGCGTGGCGAGGTGCTCGCGCACGCGGCCGACGAGGTCCTTCACGGGCGCCTGGCGGTGCGAGGTCCCGAGCAGGTGCGCGCCCTGGGTCGCGAGGTGGGCGAGCTGGTCGTGCCGCACCTTGGACGGGCCGCAGCCGAACCGTCCGTCGTGGGGGAGCAGCTCGCGAGGAATGGTGAGGTCCGGCATGCGTTAATACTAGGGTTCCCGGCCCGCACCCCTCCTCCGAGCGACGGAGGCCTGCGTCGCGCCGCAGCGACGATGCTGCTTCGTGGCGACCACTAGGGTGGAGCGCGCCGAGACGGGAAGGCTGAGATGACGGATCTGATCGACACCACCGAGATGTACCTGCGCACCATCCTCGAGCTCGAGGAGGAGAACATCATCCCGCTGCGCGCGCGCATCTCGGAGCGGCTCAGCCACTCCGGGCCGACGGTGTCGCAGACCGTGGGGCGCATGGAGCGCGACGGCCTCGTCGTCGTCTCGGGCGACCGCCACCTCGAGCTCACCTCCGACGGCCGCCGCAAGGCGATCCACGTCATGCGCAAGCACCGCCTCGCCGAGCGGCTCCTCCACGACGTCATCAAGCTCGACTGGGAGTTCGTGCACGAGGAGGCCTGTCGCTGGGAGCACGTGATGAGCGAGCAGGTCGAGCGCCGTCTCCTCGAGATGCTCGACCACCCGACGGAGTCGCCCTACGGCAACCCGATCCCGGGCCTGGACGAGCTCGGCGACACCCCCGCCTCCCGCTTCGCCGACGGCGTCATCAGCCTGCCGCGCTTCGTCGCCGGGTCGAGCGAGCCCCGCCGCGGCGTCGTGCGGCGCCTGGGCGAGCCGGCTCAGGTCGATCCGGAGCTCCTCCTCCAGCTCAAGCAGGCCGGCGTCGTCCCCGGTGCCGAGGGCGAGTTCTCGGCCCTCAACGGCTACGTGCTCGCGCGCATCGACGGAGCCGAGGCGGGCATCGAGCTGCCCAACGAGGTCGCGGCGCACATCTTCCTCGTCGTCTGATCAGCCCTTCTCTGGGAGCGGCCCGTACGGGCCCTTACCGCATCCGGTGACCGGAGTCGAACGGGAGAGCGGTCTCTTCCCGCCGAGAAGGTGACAAATCGGTAACGGTCGCTTACGCTCTGTGGAGCCCTGCGGCCGAGCCTCGGTCCCAGGGCGCGGGATCCGACGCCCCCACACCCGTCTCGGATCCTGTGCACACCGATGCTTCGTGCATGAGACGGGACAGCTGCCTGGGCTGAGGGGACGTCGGAGGATCTTCCCCTTGCCCCAGAACCCCCTCACCCCGAACGAGGACGCCGGCTCGCCCGACCGGTTCCGCTCCAACCACCCCGACCGCTCCGGCGACGCGACCTTCGAGAACCGGCCCCCGGTCATCCGCGCCCGGATCCATGGGGACGCACCCGTCTCCCGTCGTGCCGTTCCCGCGGCTCCCGCCCGCCGCGCGGACATCACCGACTTCGTGCCGTCGCCGGCCGGCACCCCGCGCAAGCGCCGGGGCCGGGTCGTCGGCAAGGTCGCGATGGTCGGCTTCGCCGGTGCGCTGGTCGCGACCATGGCGCTCCCCGCCTACGCCTTCACTCCGGGCAGCCAGGACGACGGCCTGTTCGCGGCGTCGCGCGCCGACCTCCTCCGCCAGGGCTCCGCTCAGACCGTGGCCGTCGACGGTGGAGTGGTGCAGGCCGCGATCGCCCGCGACGGCTTCTCGGCCGAGGCGGCGCCCCCGCCGCCGCCCGCCCCGGAGCCCGAGCCCGTCGTGGTCGCCGAGCCCGTCGTGGACACGAGCGACGTCGCCGAGGCTCGCGCCGAGACCGCCGAGGAGTTCAACTCCTACTCCGGTGCCTCCGCCAGCGAGATCGCGGCCGCCGCCCCGACCACCAGCTACAGCCTCTCGGCCGTGTTCACCACCGCGATGCAGTACCAGGGCGTGCCCTACGTCTTCGGCGGAGCCGACCCGAGCGGCTTCGACTGCTCCGGCTTCGTGATGTACGTCTTCGCCCAGTACGGCATCTCGATGCCGCACTCGGCCGCGGGTCAGGGCGCCATGGGCACCCCGGTCTCGCTCGCCGACGCTCAGCCCGGCGACCTCGTGATCATGGACGGCCACGACGGCTTCTACGCGGGAAACGGCAACATCCTGCACGCGCCGTACGAGGGCGCGAGCGTCCGCGTGCAGCCGCTGTGGACCTCCGACTACCGGATCGTGCGCATCAACGGCTGACCCGGTCGATCCTCTCGAGAGCCCATCCCCTCCTGGAGGGGGCGGGCTCTCGTCGTCCCCGTGTGAACGCCGCGTGACGAATCCGGACCGACCCCTGGTGTTCCGGGCGCGAAGGGTTAACCTGAACCCCAGTCCGCTCGCGTGGCGAGCGGATCGATTCGTCGAGGGACGGAGTGCCGGGATGGCCGAGCGGAGCGGGCGCCACAGCGTGGGGCTGCGCTCGCGCGTGCGGCCGGCCGATCCGATACGCGCGCGGGTCCTCACCGCGGCGGTGCACTCCTCCGACACGCGGATACGACTCCACGTCATCGCGCGGCACTCCGCCGCGGCCTCGCAGGGCGCCGTCATCACGACGGCGCCCTTGCTCGTGGTCGCGACGTCGTCTCGCGACGGCGTGCGACAGCACGGAGGTCACTGATGCGCACTCTGGTTCTGAACGCCGGCTACGAGCCTCTCGCGGTGGTGTCGTTCAAGCGGGCCCTGGTCCTGCTGATGACGGAGAAGGCGACCGTGATCGCTGCGGACGAGGGCAATCCGGTGCACAGCGCGCACGGCGACCACGTGCGGCCCTCGGTGATCGTGCTGACCCGGTACGTCCGCATCCCGAGCGGCCGGAGCGTGCCGGTGTCGCGGCGCGGCGTGCTCCGCCGCGACAACCACCGCTGCGGCTACTGCGGTCAGTACGCGGCGACGATCGACCACATCCAGCCCAAGTCGCGCGGCGGCCGCGACACGTGGGAGAACCTCGTCGCCTGCTGCCAGCGCTGCAACAACGTCAAGAGCGACCGCACCCCGCACGAGATGGGCTGGCGCCTGCGGACCGTCCCCCGGATGCCGCGCGCCGGCTCCTGGCTCGTGCGCGGCGCGGAGCGGACGCAGCCCGACTGGGACGACTACCTCGCCCCCGCAGCCTGACGGGTCGCTCCTCTCCGCGAGATGCCACTTGTGACGGGGTCCGACGGCGTGTCGGCATCACAGGTGGCATCTCGCGAAGGGGGAGGTAGGGGCGGGGCTATTCGTTGTCGTTGCCGGTGTTGGCGCTGGCGTTGCCGGAGCGCTCGCCGGCCCAGGTCCAGTTCGCGACCTCGGGGATGTCCTCGCCGTGCTCGCGCGTGTAGGCGCGGGCGCGGATGCGGGCGTCCTGCATCTCCTGGCGGAGACCGGCGGCGCGGGCGCCGAGGCCGGGGGTCCGGTCGATGACGTCGATCACCAGCGAGTAGCGGTCCAGGTCGTTGAGCATCACCATGTCGAACGGAGTGGTGGTGGTGCCGTTCTCCTTGTACCCGCGCACGTGCAGGTTGCCGTGGCCGGTCCGCTTGTAGGTCAGGCGGTGGATGAGCCACGGATAGCCGTGGTACGCGAACACGATCGGGCGGTCGGGGGTGAAGATCGCGTCGAACTCGAGGTCGGAGAGGCCGTGCGGGTGCTCCGACTCCGACATCAGGCGCATCAGGTCGACCACGTTGACCGTGCGGATCGCGAGGTCCGGCAGCTTCTCGCGGAGGATGCTCACCGCCGCGAGGGTCTCCAGCGTCGGCACGTCGCCCGCGCAGGCGAGCACGACGTCCGGGGACTCGCCCTGCCGCTCGCTGCTCGCCCACTCCAGGATGCCGAGCCCGCGGGTGCAGTGGGCGACCGCCTCCGCCATCGTGAGCCACTGGGGCGAGGGCTGCTTGCCGGCGACGACCACGTTGACGTAGTCGACGCTGCGGAGGCAGTGGTCGTACGTCGAGAGCAGCGTGTTCGCGTCGAAGGGCAGGTAGACGCGCACGACCTCCGGCTTCTTGTTGACGACGTGGTCGATGAAGCCGGGGTCCTGGTGGCTGAAGCCGTTGTGGTCCTGGCGCCAGACGTGGCTCGAGAGGAGGTAGTTGAGGCTCGCGATCGGGCGGCGCCACTCGATGTCGCGGGTCCCGTCCAGCCATTTGGCGTGCTGGTTGAACATCGAGTCGATGATGTGGATGAACGCCTCGTAGCACGTGAAGAGCCCGTGGCGGCCGGTGAGCAGGTAGCCCTCCAGCCAGCCCTGGCACTGGTGCTCCGAGAGGACCTCCATGACGCGGCCGGCGCGGGCGAGGTGATCATCGAGGGGGCTGAGCTCGGCGTCCCACTGCTTGTCGGTGGCGGCGTAGACGGACTGCAGCCGGTTGCTCGCGACCTCGTCGGGCCCGAACAGGCGGAAGTTGGTCGGGTTGGCGCGGATGACGTCGGCGAGCCACTCGCCGAGCACCTTCGTCGCCTCCGCGACGGTGCCGCCCGGCTGCTCGACTACCACCTCGTAGCGGCGGAAGTCGGGAAGGTCGAGCGTCTGCCGCAGCAGCCCGCCGTTCGCATGCGGGGTCGCGCTCATGCGCAGCTCGCCCTCGGGGGCCAGCGAGCGCACGCGATCGACCACGCCGCCGTCCTCGGTGAAGAGCTCTTCGGGGCGGTAGGAGCGGAGCCAGTCCTCGAGCAGGCGGGTGTGCGCCTCCGTGTCGCGGGCGTTGGGCAGCGGGACCTGGTGCGAGCGGTAGGTGCCCTCGACCTGGACGCCGTCGATCTCGGTCGGGCAGGTCCATCCCTTCGGAGTCTTCAGCACGATCATCGGCCAGGCCGGACGGGAGAGGTCGCCGGCGGCGGCGCGCTCCTTGATCGCGGCGATGCGGTCGAGCACCGTGTCGAGGACGTCGGCGAACCGCTCGTGCACGCGCATGGGATCCTCGCCGTCGAAGCCGCCCTCGACGAGGAACGGCTCGTGGCCGTAGCCGCGGAGGAGGCTGTCGAGCTCCTCCTGCGGGATCCGGGCGAGGACGGTCGGGTTCGCGATCTTCCAGCCGTTGAGGTGCAGGATCGGCAGGACGACGCCGTCGGTGAGCGGATTCACGAACTTGTTGGAGTGCCAGCTGGTGGCGAGCGGGCCGGTCTCGGCCTCCCCGTCGCCCACGACCGCCGCGACCAGCAGGTCCGGGTTGTCGAAGGCCGCTCCGTAGGCGTGGCTCAGCGCGTAGCCGAGCTCGCCGCCCTCGTGGATGCTGCCCGGGGTCTCGGGGGCGGCGTGGCTCGGGATGCCGCCGGGGAAGCTGAACTGGCGGAAGAGGCGCCGCAGTCCCTCCTCCGACTCGTCGATGTGGGAGTAGATCTCGCTGTAGGTGCCGTCGAGGTAGGCGTTGGCGACCATGCCCGGTCCGCCGTGGCCGGGACCGGTGATGTAGAGGGTCGGCTGGCGACGCTCTCGGATCGCGCGGTTCAGGTGCGCGTAGATCAGGTTGAGACCGGGGGTGGTGCCCCAATGGCCGAGCAGGCGGGGCTTGATGTCGTCCCGGCTCAGCGGGGTCTTCAGGAGCGGATTCGCGAGCAGGTAGATCTGCCCGACCGCGAGGTAGTTCGCGGCGCGCCACCAGGCGTCGACCGTGTCGAGAGTGTCCTGGGTGAGCTCGGCGTCAGCCGGTCGGGCGATCCAGCTGTGCTCGGGGACGGGCAGGAGGGACGGAGCGGGGGAGTCGGCCATGTGCCCACGCTGGCACCCGGACGCCCGGGGCGGAAGGGCCTTGCAGGCCCGGCTCCGGAGGGTGTCGGCCCGCCCCGCTCGGCGGATGGGTGCCGGTGGTGTCAGCTGCTGCGCGGGGTGGCGCGGCGGAGGATCGCCCAGCCCGCGACTCCGGCGATCGCGGTCGGGATGAGCGAGAGGCCGTAGCCGCCCGCGTACCCGACGCGGCCGAAGAAGGAGCCCACGGCCGGCCAGCTCTCGGTGAGCGTGAGGAGGGTGATCACCGCCAGCACGAGGGCGCCGAGGATCCCGAAGAAGAGCAGCATCCCGCGCTGGCGCCAGCGCACGTAGACCGCCGCCGTCGCCGCTCCGACGAAGAAGAAGAAGAGCAGGGCGCAGAGCACCGCGACGGCCTGCTCGCCCACGGAGTCCCCGCCGAAGTAGATCGAGCGGAAGAAGCTGCCGCCGAAGCCCCAGCCGTCGGTCGCCCGCTCCACGATCCCGAGGACCACGAAGACGCCGGTGTAGAAGACCGAGAGGGCGACGAAGGTGAGGGCCGTGCCGAGGGAGAAGTCGCGGCGGGTGGCGCCGTAGCCGAGGGCGAGGCCGAAGGTGACGTTCACCGACTGGACGGCCACGACCATCATGTAGACGAAGAGGAAGAAGGACGCGCCGGAGTAGGTCATCCCCTCCTGCGCCTCGAGGCGCTCGCCGGATGAGAGCCCGCGGAGGATCAGCCACCAGACGACCAGGTTGCCCGCCAGGATGACGGCGGTGATGATCAGCGGCGTGTAGAGGATGGTGGCGGGGTTCGCGAAGTGCAGGCGGACGATGCTGCCGAGGCGGCCGGCGGCGGTGTCGTGGCGCGCGGGGGAGCTGATGAGGGCGGTCATTCCGAGGCCTTCCCGGTGGTGAGCTGGACGACGAGCTGCTGGAGGGGGACGGACTCGAGTTCGAGCCCGTGGCGGGCGGCGGAGGCGCGGCAGGCGTAGTCGAGGCGGGGGAGCGTGGCCGAGGCGCGGCTGCCGAGAGCGGAGCGGGCGATGACCTCGCGGCCCGCGGTGAACGACTCGACGGCCTGCCGGGGCCCGATGACCGTCGCCGCGGCACCGCGGAGCTCCTCCGCGTCGATGTAGACGACGAGGCGGCCCTCGTCCATGACGAGGACGTGCTCGAGCAGGCTGCTGACCTCGTCGATGAGGTGGGTGGAGAGGACGACTGTGCGGGGGTGCTCGGCGAAGTCCTGGAGGAGGCGGTCGTAGAACAGCTGCCGGGCGACGGCGTCCAGGCCCAGGTAGGGCTCGTCGAAGAACGTGAGCGGGGCGCGGGAGGCGAGACCGACGACCACTCCGATCGCCGACAGCTGCCCGCGGGAGAGCTTCTTGATCTTGCGGTCGACCGGGAGGCGGAAGTCCTCGACGAGCTCTCGGGCGAACGCCTCGTCCCATCCGTCGAAGAACCAGGGGGCGCTGCGCAGGACGTGCTTCACCCTGAAGTCGTCCGGGTACTTCTGGCTCTCCTTGATGAAGCAGGTGCGCGAGAGGACGGCGGCGTTCTCCACCGGCGACCGCCCGAAGACGCGGATCTCGCCCGAGCTGGCGAACTCCTGGCCGGTGAGCATCGACATCAGCGTCGTCTTGCCCGCGCCGTTGCGCCCGAGGAGTCCGTCGATGCGGTTCTCCTCCAGTGCGAAGCCGATGCCGTCGACAGCGCGCATCCGTCCGTAGTGCTTGGTGAGGTCGTTGACCTCGATGACCGCGCTCATCGCGATCCCCCTTCTCTGATCATGTCGGCGAGATGCTCGGTGCTGAGGCCGAGCTTGGCGGCCTCGGCGAGCAGAGGAGCGACGAACTGGTCGCGGAACTGCGTGCGGCGCTTCTCGACCAGCCGGTCGCGCGCCCCCTCGGCGACGAACATGCCGATCCCCCTCCTCTTGTAGAGCACCCCGTCGTCGACGAGCAGGTTCACGCCCTTGCCGGCGGTGGCCGGGTTGATGCGGTGGAACGCGGCGAACTCGTTGGTCGACGGGACCTGCGACTCCTCCGGCAGCGCGCCGTCGATGATGTCGTTCTCGATCTGCTCGGCGATCTGCAGGAAGAGCGGGCGGGAGTCGTCCACGCGGGCTCCTTCGGTGCTGGGTCAGGTGGTTAGTCGGTGTTGTAACTAACCATGGAGGCGAGAAGCGGTGGTGTCAAGAGAGGCGTGCCGCTCGTTCGGCACGACGACGGCCGTAGCGCGCTTCGCGGGCATTGTGGTGGGGGCCGGTCGGCGCTTCGCGGGGGGCGGCGCACGGCGGGTACACTGGCTCGGCCAGCCTCTGTAGCTCAATGGAAGAGCGACTCCGTCCTAAGGAGCAGGTTGGGGGTTCGAGTCCCTCCAGGGGCACCACGATCCGCGATCGGGGTCGGTCGTTCCGAAGACCGCCGCCGTCGCTCCGTTCCAGGCCACGATCTGGCCCCGCGGAGCACTCCAGGCTTTGCTTGTCGAGGCGCCGACGGTTCGAGTCGCTGAGAGTCCTGCCCGGTTCCGAGCTTCTCCACGGGCGTGACGCCCGACCGAGGAGCTCCTTCGCGGGTTCTCGGGTGACGCGGTGGTCGAACTCGGAACCGCCGTGAACGGAGGCCGGAGGCCGACCTCCGGACCGAGCTCGTGTCGCCGAAGAGAGGAAAGGGGGC
The DNA here is from genome assembly GCF_002931755.1 of Rathayibacter sp. AY2B3. Taxonomy (NCBI): domain Bacteria; kingdom Bacillati; phylum Actinomycetota; class Actinomycetes; order Micrococcales; family Microbacteriaceae; genus Rathayibacter; species Rathayibacter sp. AY2B3. Next base: position 28,748 of record NZ_PSUG01000042.1, read on the forward strand.
GTCGACGTGTTCACCACTGCCGCCGTCGTCGGAGGGCTGCTCGTGGGCCTGCTCTTCGGACGAGCGCGCACACCACGGTTCCGCGGCGGTCTGTTCCTGCTCGCTGCTGCCGCGCTCGCCGTCCTCGTCCTGAGCCTCGCCGTCCAGCGGGACGCGTTCGCGAACAGCTGGCTCGCGGGATTCAGTGCGCTCCTCGCGTCGGCCGGTCACGCGGCGGCCGTCTGCAGGAGGCGGCTGTCCGAACTCGGGATCCCCTTCCTCGGCTGGATGTGGCGGGCCGTCCTCCGCCCGCGGTCCGTGCGCGACCTCCTCGACCAGGCGGGGAGCGGGGAGGAGATCTCGGAGCGACGCCCGAGGAGCTGACCGCTCACGGCCTTCTGAGGGCGTCTCGCGGGTCTTCGCTCAGGCTGCGCCGCCATGATCGAGGCTGGTACTCGACGGAAGGTTCTCTGTGAGCATGTTCAAGCGCGTTCTCGGCATGGCGTCGAAGGCGCTCGATTCGAAGAGCGGCTCGGGGTCGTCCTCGAGCGGGACGACCGATTGGCGCGACCTCGTGCGCACCGCCGCCGACAAGGTGACGGGCGATTCGCGGAGCGGGCAGGCTCAGCCGTCCCAGCAGTACGGCTCGCCGCAGCAGCGCCCCTCCGCGCGACCCCAGGACGCCCGGCCCGGGCAGCAGCCGGTCGTCACGCAGGAGGACCGTGCCGCGATCGCGCGCTACGACTACCTCCTCCGCACGGCCGACCCCGAGCAGCTCGAGCAGGTGCACCGCGACGCGTTCGCGAAGCTGACGCCGGCGCAGCGCGCTCAGGTCGAGGCGCGGCTCCGGGAGGAGCTGCCCGCGAACGAGCAGCCGCGCTCCTCCGCCCCCGACGACCTGGCGCGCGCGGCGACGCGCGGCGAGGCGAACAACCCGGGGTTCCTCAAGACGATGTTCTCGAAGCCGGGGACCCGCGGTGTCCTCGCCGGTGCGGGCGTCGGAGCGGCGGCCGGCATCGGGCTCGGCGCGGCGGGCGGACTGCTCGCGGCGGTCGCGGGCGGTGCCGTGATCAGTAGCGTCGCCGGTCCTCTGCTCGCGCAGGCGTCCGGGCTCGGTGTGGACTTCGAGAACCTGGCCGGCGGGTTCGGCGACCTGGGCGACTTCGGCGACATCACCGGCGGCGCGGGAGAGTTCGTCTCCGGCGCGGGCGAGCACGTGTCCGGGCTGGGAGAGCAGGTGTCGGAGTTCGGCTCGGACTTCCAGCTGCCGGGGCTCGGCGACCTCGGGAACCTCTTCGACCGCTAGGCGGACGGGGCGGAAGCGCTCCGGCGGCGGAGCAGCGGCGACGCGATCGCGAGCGCCGCTCCGACGACGAGCAGCACGGCGCCCACGACCGCGACGGCGGTCGTCGACCAGTCGGGGAGGTCGACCACCGTCGTGCCGTCGAGCAGCGTCCACTGGCAAGCAGCGCCGAGGGGCCACCACGACCAGAAGCCGCGGACGAGCTCACCGGCCTCGGGAGGGACGCCGCCGAGGCTTCCCCGGCAGAGATCGTCGAAGCCCTGGGCGCTGAGGGTCGCGTATTGCAGCGGCACGAGCGCGAGCGCGGCCAGGCCGGCCAGGATCAGGAGGGCGCCGACGAGCAGTGCGAAGCGTGCGGCCGTCCAGCGGCGCTTCGCCGGCGTCGGGGCCGGAGCGGGCGGCGTCTCGGTCATCGTCCGATGGTGTCATGAGCGACGGCGGACGGGGCGGGGGTGCGCAACCGAGGCTGAGATGTGTGAATCGGTCGGATCGGCCGCCTTTCGCCACGCTGAGCCTCGGTTACGACGGGAAAACGGCGCGGAGGACAGCGACCGGGCGCGCGGGCCCGCGGGCGTCGTACCCTCGTCTGCATGGGGTTCGTCGTGTCGCTGGTGATCATCGTCCTGACCGTGCTCGCGCTGGTCGACGTCGTGCGGCAGCCCGACAACGTCATCAAGAACCTGCCGAAGATCGTGTGGATCCTCCTGATCTTCTTCCTCCCGCTCATCGGCGTCTCGCTGTGGTTCCTGCTCGGGCACGACTGGAAGCGCGGGGACGGCGGCTCCTTCGTGCCCGGCGGTCGAGCACCCCGCCGCCGGAGGCAGGCGCCGCCGACCATCGTGGTCCGGCCCGCTCCGAAGAGCACCGAGGAGCAGCTCGCCGACCTCGAGCGCGAGGAGGCGCACTACGCGCGGCTCGCCGAGGAGCAGCGCCGCCGTCGCGAGGGGGAGCGACCGCTCGACGCCTGAGCGGCCGCTCTGGGGGGCGCTACTTCGAGAAGTTCGACGCGGCCCACTGGATCGAGGCGATCTTCGCCTGGCCCGCGATGCTCGGGTGGAAGTAGTCCGTGGTGCCGATCAGGCTCTTCGTGACGGGCGTCGCGGTGAGCGCACCACCGTCCCAGTCGCAGAGCTGACCGGCCGCGCTGCACGCCGTCTGCAGGGCGGTGTTGTACTGCGTCGTCCGCGTCTTCGCGGCAGCGGCGGAGGCGGCCGCAGCGGTGCTGCTCAGCCGACGGCCCGTCGAGCTGACGCCGCGGGTGGTGCGACACAGGTCGCCGCCGGACCAGACCAGCGCGCCGACTCCGGTCTTGACGACCGACCACTCGGACGCGACGTTCGGCATCGAGGAGAGGACGATGCGGGCGGAGGGCCACGTGGTGCGGATCTTCGTGATCGCGGCGGAGGCTCCCGTGCGGAAGGTGCTCGCCGGGGTCATGGTGTAGCCGTCGGAGGCGACGCGGTTGTCGGGCGAGCAGAGGTCGTTGCCGCCGATGAGCAGGGTGACGACATCGGGCCGCACGCCGGCGGCGACCGCTGCGTCGATCCGCGAGGGGACCTGCGCGACGACGTCGCCGGTGGTGGCGAAGTTCGCGGTCGTCACGGTGGTGCCGGGCAGTGCCGCGCGCAGTCGCGACGCGAAGGACTTCACCGAGGTGCTGGTGCCGGTGGACCAGTTGTTGCGCGGGCAGTCGCCGAAGGAGCCGCAGGTGCCGTAGGCCTGGGTGATGGAGTCGCCCAGGCTCAGCACCGAGAGGGTGGCGGGAGTGGCGGCGGCGGCGGCCTGCGCGGGCAGCAGAGCGGCGGCGAGGGCGAGGGCGGCTCCGACGGCGAGGGCGCGGACGCGGCGGCTCGGGGTCGGCGAGCTGCTCCTCGGTGCTCTTCGGAGCGGGCCGGACCACGATGGTCGGCGGCGCCTGCCTCCGGC